>RFHO01000291.1 GCA_003696385.1 Planctomycetota bacterium
GCCTTCGGTGCGGTGCACGAAGGTCGAGGCTGGCAGCAGCGGACCTTCACCGGCTTGCAACAATGCACCTTCACCGGCTTGCAGCAGTCAACCTTGACCGGTTTGCAGCAACTGTGCTTCGGCTTGGCACATGACGGACGGCAGCCTCCGTTGCCGAACAACCCGAACAGGTTGAACAGCGACGCCTCGGCCGGCGCCCCCGTACCGACCACCAGCGCGGTGGCCAACAGCATCAGCGATACGCGTCTCATCAGTCGTCCCTCCTCTGCAATGACTACGATTGGCCCAACCCAGCTCATCTCCCCAGCATCCCGCGACCACCCGCTTCGCCCGGGGAACAGGAACCTCGAGCAAGCCCCCATACCGCATCCACGGAGCAACTGTTGCAAACGGGAAAACTGGGCAAGCTGGGTAAACTTGGATACTCATCATGGCGTGTGTCGGAGGCAAACGCAAGCCAACGCGGAGAGGATCACTGTTCGACGCCATGGCTTACGAAGCGGAGCGTCGCCGGTTAAACTCTCGCCGGCAGTCTCCGCGCTGCCCGGACGCACGGGCTGCGGCTCATGCGATCATTCGAGGCGGAGCGAACGGCATCACAGCAGGACGCCTGGCGGCCACCGAGCACGTGCCGCGCGAAGGAGGCTCGGAGGATCCATCATGAAAGCCGCATACATCGAACGAACCGGCCCGCCGGAAGTGATCCGGATCGGAACACTGCCGGACCCGCAACCCGGTCCGCACGACGTGCTTGTCGGCGTGCGTGCCGTGTCGGTGAACCCGATCGACACTTACATTCGCTCCGGTGCGGTCTCGATCCCATTGCCCAATCCCTACATCATCGGCTGTGACCTGGCGGGTGATGTCATCGAATGCGGTCCACAGGTCACGCGATTTCGCCCGGGCCAGCGGGTCTGGGGCAGCAATCAGGGCCTGTTTGGCCGACAGGGCACGTTTGCGGAACGGGCGGCCGTTCACGAAGACTGGCTGTATCCGATTCCGGACGGAATGACGTACGAACAAGCCGCGGCCGGGGCGCTGGTGGGCATCACGGCCCACCTGGGGCTGTTTCTGCACGGCGGACTGCAGGCAGGGGAGACGGTTTTCGTCAACGGCGGCACCGGCGGCGTGGGCTCATCGGTGATCCAATTGGCGCGCGCCGCCGGGGCGCGGATCATCGCCACAGCGGGAACCGAGGAAAAGCTGTCCAAATGCCGCGAGCTGGGAGCCGATTGCGCCCTGGATTATCACGCCGCCGACCTGGACGACCGTATCCGGGATTTCGCCGAGCCGACCGGAGGCGTGCATCTGTGGTTCGAGACACAGCGCGAGCCGACCCCCGACCGCACGGTGGCGCTGCTGGCCAAGCGCGGCCGGTACATCGTGATGGCCGGGCGTGGAGCTCGACCGGAGTTCCCCATCGGTCCGTTCTACGTGAAGGACCTGCGGATGATCGGCTTCGCGATGTTCAACGCCACTCCGGACGAACAGCGGCAGTGTGCGCGCGCCATCAACGAACTGTTCGCCAAGGGTGGATGGAAGCCGCTCATCGGCCGCGTGCTTCCGCTTGAACAGGCGGCCGAAGCACATCGATTGCAGGAAGCCAACACCTTGGGCAAGCAGGGAACACTGATCGGCAAGATCGTGCTGACGGTCCAGTAGCCGCGCAGCCGCCCGGCGGTGACCGTGGGTCGCGGCAGGCGCATCGTTGGAAATGCCCGCGACCGCCGACCGCCTCGCCCGTGGCCGGCAGAAGCCGCCCGCGCCCCGTCCGTTCGTCCGTCCCGAACCGCTCAGCCGCGAATCCCGACAAATTCCGGTTCGACGAGCTGCGGAATCACGCCGGCTTCGTGCCCGCGGCGCAGCAATTCCGCAACCGCACGCCGTCCCGTCTCACCGAAATCCAGCGTCCACTCGTTGACGTACATGCCGACGAACCGATCGGCTCGCGAGCGGTCCAGGTCGCGTCCAAATTGCAAAGCATATTCCAGGGCCGCCTCGCGGTTCTCCAGTCCGTAGCGGATGCTCTGCAACAGCAGATCGGTCACCTCGCCGATCACCGCCTCACCCAAGTCGCGCCGGATGGCGTTGGCTCCCAGCGGGAGCGGCAATCCGGTGAGCTCGTACCACCATTGCCCCAGGTCGACGATGCAGTGCAGCTTCAGATCTCCGTACGTCAACTGTCCTTCGTGGATGATCAGCCCCGCGTCGACCGAACCGGCCGCCACGTCTTCGAGGATGACGTCGAAGGGCCGCACGATGGGTTCGAAGTCGTCGCCGAGCAGCAATTTCAGCGTCAGAAACGCCGTGGTGAGCGTCCCCGGCACGGCGATCCGCCGACCGCGCAGATCGTCGATGGAACCCGGCCGACCGGCGACAACCATCGGCCCATAGCGGTCGCCCATGCTGGCTCCACAATTGCAAAGCACGTACTTATCCGCCACGTATGCGTAGCCATGGACACTGACGGCGGTCAGCTCGAGTTCCCCGTTCAATGCCCGGCGATTCAGCGTTTCGATGTCCTGCAACTCGTGTGTGAACCGGTAGCGTCCGGTCGGCAGCTTTTCCCGGGCCAGCGCGTAGAACATGAATGCATCGTCCGGGTCCGGACTGTGCCCGACCCGGACCGGAATCACGGCATCGGCGGTCGAATGGCTCATTGTGCACCTCATCCACAAACCGAAACGCCCGCTGGATCCCCCGCTGCCGGCACTCCGTCCACGAAACGATCGGGACAAGTCGGATACGATCCC
>RFHO01000292.1 GCA_003696385.1 Planctomycetota bacterium
CAGGTGCCCGTGATCATCGTCGAACCCGAAAGGGAGCGGTGGCCCCGGTCACGCAGTCAGCGGAAGCGACTCGAACGCGAAGTCCTCGAGCTGGCCGCCACGCACGAGCAGACGCGTCCGATCCGGCACTGTCTGATTCATCCCGCGTTTCCGGTCGACATCCGGCACAACTCGAAGATCTTCCGCGAAAAACTGGCGGAATGGGCTGCGCGACGGCTGAAGCGGGCCGTCGCCCGCTAGCGTCGCCCGGGGGCTGCCCGGTGGATTCGTGTGCCGCGACGGCGACGGACACACACCGGGTTTGACAGCCGCGCGCAAGCGGGGCAGGATGGAACGCAGCCTCATCTCCTCTGCGGTAGCACGCGACGCATCCGCGGTGCAGCTGCCGTTTCCCACTGCGGAGGAGGTCCCGCCGATGGTCGACTTCGGTCACGCTGCGCATGTCACGGGCGAGGAGCTGACGGCCTATCTGCACAACCGCTTGGACTCCGACGCTGCTCGCAGGGTGGCGGAGCACGTCGGCCGCTGCGATCGCTGCCGAGCCGCATACCGGCATGCTGCCGAATCGCGCGTGGGCGCGGATGCAGCGGGGCATTCCGGCGAGCAGATGTTTGGCGGCGCTTTTTCCGATTCGGGGGCGCCGGCGAGCGGCACGGCGTCGTCCCGTGCGGCTGCGGCAGACGTTCCGGAAGCGCTGGCGAACCACCCCAAATTTCGCGTGCTCCGTCGGCTCGACATGGGAGGCATGGGAGTCGTCTATCTCTGTGAACACGTGCTTCTGAGGCGGTTGGTCGCCGTAAAGACGATTCGCGCCGATCTGCAAAACGAGCCGGAGGTTTTGCAGCGCTTCCGCGACGAAGTGGCGGCTCTGGGCCGGACGATGCACGGCAACATCGTCAAGCCGCTGGATGCAGAGCTGGTTGGCGGGCAGGCTCTGCTGGTGACCGAGTACGTGGAGGGGATCACGCTTCAGGAACTGGTGCAGCGCCGGGGGCCTCTGCCGGTTGCCGAAGCGTGTTCGTACGCACTGCAGGTGGCGCGGGCTCTCGCGCACGCACACCACAAAGGCGTGATCCACCGGGATATCAAGCCGAAGAACGTTCTGTGGACATCCGGCGGGACCGTAAAAGTCGTGGATTTCGGGCTCGCCCGTCTGGCAGGCGAGCTGCAGCGGGACGGCAACGCGGGGCACGCCTCGGGCGGTCCGGGTGATGCGGATCGGTTGACCGCCGAGCTGGATTCGTTTGTCGGGTCGGCGGAAATGCACGGAGTGGGCACTCCGGACTATGTGGCTCCCGAACAATGCTGCTATTCGGGTCTGGCCGACGAGCGTTCCGACATCTACAGCCTTGGCTGCACGCTCTATTTCCTGTTGACGGGCGAGGTACCGTTCCCGGGGAAGAACGCCCAAGAAACGATCGCCCGGAAACTGAACGAGTCCCCTCCCGTGCTCTCGCCACATTTCCCCGAACGACTGCGGCGAATCGTCGCCCGCATGATGGCTCCCGATCCGGGCGATCGCATTCAGACCGCAGTGGAAGTCTGCGAGGCCCTCGCGCCGTTCGCCCGGCCGACGTCCGAAGTCGGACACGGCGGCGGTGTCCGCGATGCCGAAAAACCGGACGTGTTCGCCGCAAGGAAACCCTCTTGGAGAGTGGAGCGGGCGGGTGTCGCGGGGCTGCTCGCGGCATGCATCGTTGCGCTGGGGCTGTGGCTGGTGAACCGGCCCGAAAAATCACCGCAGCGGGAAGGGACCCGCGCGGAGGCCGTGAGCGAGGCCGTTCGCGACGGGTACGTCGCCAGGCGGGGCCATGAAGGCACCGTTCGAAGAGTCGCCGCATCGTCGCGACCGAGCGTCGTCGTGACGGCGGGGCTGGACGGAAAGGTGGTGCTTTGGGAAGACAGAAACGCTCCGCTGGAGCCTTCCGACGAGTTTCGGCTGGGAACGCCGATCCGCAACCTGCAGTTCGCACGCGCGCGACCGGTGCTGGTCGCCTGTGGCGACGGCCTGCTTGCCGTCATCGACTTGCACAGCCGAACGATTGCGCGACGCTTCGAACTCGACGGACGGCAGGCCACCGCCGCGACATTCGTCGACGGTGACCGGACCATTCTGTTCTGCACGGTAGACGGGAGGCTGCACCGCTGGGAATGGCGCGACGGGCTTCCTCGAGAAGTTCGACGGCTGACGCTGCCGGCCTTCGCGACCTTTTCCCGCGACGGCAAAGCGTTTCTCTTGAGTGCCGGGGGGCGGAACGTGCATTACGGATTGGTGGCCGATCCGGCTCCGCCGCGCGTTTTCGCCGGCCACGAAGGCGCGGTGCGGTGCGTCGCGTTGTCTTCGAACGGCAAGTGGGCGCTCACCGGAAGTGAGGATACGACCGTTCGCTTCTGGCCACTGGCCGACGGTGGCTCCGCGCGCGTCCTGAGGGGACACCGCGGGACGGTGCGTTGTGTTGCGTTCACCAGCGACGATCGTTTCGGGATTTCCGGCGGCGATGACGGAACGGTGCGCGTGTGGGACCTGTCGGGCGGCCGATTCGAGGAGATTCTGGTGCTGCGCAACCCCAGCGGAGCGGCCGTGTGGTGCGTGGCGGACCTGCCGCAGTCGGCGGGGATCGTGGCGGGTGACGCCGCCGGCACGGTGCATCTGTGGAACCGCCGGTGGTGAGGCTTCTGTGAATCCGGCGCATCCGCGGGGCGGCGGCAGTTGGCATCCGTGATCCAGCCGTCGGCGGGCCGATGACCAGGAGTCTGTGACGAAGCCGCCGGCATCCAACGCTTGGCACCGGTGACGCGGGGGGCGGGGCAGACGGGACGCGCTCGCGGAGCGGGTGCGCGTCGGCTCGCCGCCGCGCTGTCGCATCCGGAGGGCGAGGTCTTTACGCCCTATGGGGCCACGGAGTCACTGCCGGTGTCCGTCATCTCTGCCTCCGAGGTGCTCGGCGAGACGGCGGCGCAGTCTGCTCGCGGTGCGGGGACCTGTGTCGGGCGGCCGTTCGATGCTGTGCAAGTCCGTATCATTCCGATTCG
>RFHO01000293.1 GCA_003696385.1 Planctomycetota bacterium
CGACCGTCAGCGTCGCGTGCAGATCGGAATGTTTCCTCCCGCGATGGAAGTGCGAGGACCGCTGCCGCAAGCCGGGCACCACCGTGCCGCCAAGCCAACCCAAGGACGAATTCCTGGGGGCGAGCGCCTTCGATCCGACCACGCAGTTGGATCACGGGACCACGACCGCTCGACACGGACTCCGCCGCCGACAGACCACACCGCAGCCGAACGTCGAAATCACCCTCCAGGACCATATTGAGCACCAGCCCCGAAGGGTGGCTTACGGGATCGTCCGGCGACGGCGCGATTCGCAGTCCATCCGGTGCGAAACGCACGGCCCGCGACGCCCCCTCGCCCCACAAGCCGAAGGCCGCGTTCACCTCGGCACCGCGGCGAAAATCCTGGTGAACGGCGTGGGAACCGCAGCCGCAAAGGTTGCCCACGAGCACCACGACGCATGCGAAAACGCCGGCGCGAACCGTGCTGGTGAAACCGCGATGTTCCTCGGCGACGCAGAGAATCCGCGGCTTGGTCATTCGCCACCCAATCGCTTCCGAACCACCCCCTGCGATCCGCTGTCAGCAACGGTCGCGTCATCGGCATACGGTGTCCTCGACGCCTCCGTGCCGCCTCCCGAACCCCGCATCCGGACCATCCGCAACACGGACGAAATCATCGCGGCGACCGACCCGCGTGGTCCTCCCGACACCGACGCACCACAGCCCGCCTCGCGGCACGGCCGCCGTGTCCTGCTCCGCATCGCGGCCGCTCGGCGAGCATGACGCCACTGCGCCAGCCCCGCCGCGAGATGCCCGTGCACCGCGGCAAGCTCGTTCAGCAACAGCCACGCGACGACCGCCGCCATCGGCGCGGCGGCAAACCAACTGATCCGGACAAACGCCCGCTTCCACGACGCGAGGCGACGGTCCGTTTGCAGCGTTCTCGTCCGCCGAGCGAATTCGCCACGATCCAGGCCGCCGTCAAGATCCGTGTCGAAGCGGCCGAATGTCCTCCACCTGCGGTCGCGCTCCGCGGGCGGCAAACCGCGTGTGAACTCCGCCAGCGTCACACGACCGTCACCGTCGATGTCGAGATCATCGAATTCCGCCGACGTCGTGCCCCGCGTGCCGGGTCGCCCGCGGAACTCCGCAAGACTCAGCGTACCGTCGCCGTCACCGTCGGCGGCGCGGAATGTGACGGCCGCTCCGCGGCGATGCTTTTCCGGGACCGGTCGCAGGAATTCCGCTTCCGTCAGGCGGCCGTCCCCGTCCTCGTCACGCAGCCGGAATTGCTGTTCCACGGTCAGCTCCACGCCTTCGCCGCGCCGTAGCCACTCCTCGAGAGTGAGCCGATCGTCGGCATCCGCATCGAAGCGGATGAAATTCCGCCGCGCCCAGCGGTGGTCTTCCCCGTGGCGCCCCTGCAAAAACTCTTCCAGGCTGAGCTTCCCGTCGTCGTCGATATCCCGCCGGACGAACGCCCGCCGGATCGACTCGTCCGACCGACGCCGTGCCCGGGTGCGCCACTGCCGAAACTCCTCCGGTTCCAGCGACCCGTTCGCGTTCGCATCGAACCGCCCGAACGCCTCGCGTTTCCGAACCGCCGCCTGGCCCACACTGCCGCGCAAAAACTCCTCCACGGACAGACCACCGCTGTGGTCCCGGTCCCAAAGCTCGAAAACCGACTGTCCCGGCCGCCCGTCCGTGGCGTCCGCAGGCGGCCCGAACTGCCGCACGGCCGGCTCCGCTCGCAAGCATGGACACGCGCAGATGAGCAGCAACACGAATGTTGTACAGCGCTCCCAGACGCTGCGACCACAACATACAGACTGTTGTGCAGACAGGATATCAACAGAGATCATAGTTCGTTACACAACTTGCGCATTCGTCCGGTTCAGGCATCGCCGGCCCATCTCACGACAATCACCACCATCCCGCGGCCCCAAGCCGCTCGGGCCTTTTCGAACTCACGCGATGAGGGCGCGGCGTGCCCGCCCCCGCAGAGACCCGGCGTCGCATCACGCGCGATGCACTCCCCCAGACACGCACCGGCCTCAGAATCCGGACACCGGACCGTCGGCTTGCCCGATACTTCCCATCGCGGCGAAGACGTTTCGGTCGATTTGGTCGTTGATGAACCGCACGGCGCCGTCCACCAGTCCCAGGAACACGCCGCCCCGATGGGCACTGCCGGGCTCCTCGAAAAACGGACTGTTCGGCCCATCACAGCGGTCACTACACGTGGAAAACAGGGTCGACGGTCCGCCGACGGCCCAGCCGTCCCGACTGGTCGTCGCATCCTCACCCAGATCCAGCCGCTGCACCTCGCCGATCAGCACGGTTTGGGACGCGCCGTCGGTTACATCCGCCAGCCGCGTGTGCGAATTGACGCCGAAAACGCCGCGACACCGGCCGCCGGGCCGACGGCCGAACGCGATCGTCCACGTTTCGTGTGCCCCGCAGTTATGAAAGCCGTTGCAGGCACCGATACAGCCACCATAGTCGTTGCCGCCCTTCGTCCATGATTCGAACATGATGCCCGGATTGACGACCCCCGAGCGCCGCGAAGGACAGTAGAACAGCGGTATGTCCTGTTCCGCCACTGCGCGATTCCCAGTAACGCTCTTGGAAAATGACCACCGCCGGGACATCGTGCCCCGGTCCAGAAGCGGCAGCACGAGCACCATCCAACTGGTACCC
>RFHO01000028.1 GCA_003696385.1 Planctomycetota bacterium
GCAGCGCAACCCTCGTCCGTTGAGGGGATGCCCGAACCGACAGTCGACGACCGCGCCGCCTGCGCGGCAGATATACATTGCGGAGCCGCGGATGGCCGGAGCGCGCGGCCCGCCGCTACCACGGTGGGAAAACGATCGTTTGCTCGCAACGGCCGGATCGAACGTGACCGTTTCCGCTGTGGCGATTACCGGGACGATTCGCGGACGTGGTCGCGAGACCCGACGTGCAACACGTGCCCCTGGTGTCTGCGACGGTATGCACACGCAGTCGCTTTGTGACCGCTCGAATGTTCAGAATCGCGGCGTCGTAGAGTTCCGGACCTTCACCGCGATGGCATGTGGTCGCGCAATGACGAACGGGATTCTAGCCGTGCGGTAGGGCAAGTGCCAGCGGCACGACGGATCATTACCGCCGCGCCAATGCATTGCTTCGGTGCGTGAAGAAGACGAGCAACGCGCGCGGGCGGTTTCGTGTAGGGCGCGGTATCGAAAGCGACGGCGGCGGACGATGTGCGCTCGCGGGTGGGGGCGTCCGGCGTTCAACGCGCGTTGCCCAGCACCGACAGTTCCTTGCCGTTGTCCGCGTCCCAGACGCGAATCGTTCCATCCCACGAACTGGTGACCAGTCGCGAGCCGCTGCGGTCGAAGCGCACCGTGCGGATGATGGCGCCGTGCGAACCGAGCATCCGGGCGCGATTCGTGTAGACTTCCCAGATCAACGGCGTGTCTCCACACGCAATGGCGGCGCGGCGACCGGTGGGGTCCACGTCCAAGGAGTGAAGCACCTTCGTTTTCGCCCGCAAGATTGTCTTGACGCGCGCCGTCGCGACGTCCCAGATACGAACGTTTCCGTCCCAGGCGGTCGTGATCACCGTCTGCCCGTCCGCAAGGAACCGCGCGCCGGAAACCTGGAATTCTCCGTCTTTCAGGATCGCGAGCAGCCGCTCGCTGCGGACGTCCCAGACCCTCGACGAATGATCGGCGGAAGCGGAAACGACTCGCAGGCCGTCCGGACTGAAGCTCGCGAATTGCACCGGCCCGGTGTGGCCGGACAGGATCCGCTCGCACCGACCACGGTCGGCGTTCCAGATGCGGACGGTCCGGTCATCGGACGCGGACAGGACGCGCTCTCCCAAGGCGTCGAATTCGATCGATCGAATGGCGCGGCTGTGTCCCTGCAGTCGACGGAATGTCCGGCCGGTGTCGGGATCGCAGAGGACCAGCGTTCCGTCGTTGGTGCCGGCGACGAGGGTGTTGCCGTCCGGACTGATCGCCACCGCGGTGACCAGGCTGGGGCCTGGCGAGAACGTTTTCAGGGGTTCGCCACCGGCTTCGTTCCACAACGTCACCAGGCCGTCGGTCGAAAGCCCCAGCACACGGCGGCGCCGGGGGTGAAACTGGGCTGCTTCGAAGCCCGGCGACGTGGCAGGCGGTTCGAAGGGCAATTCCACCAGACCGTCGGATTCTGCCAGGGACTGAGGGGGCACGACGCCGCGGACTCGCGGCAGGACATGCACGATGACCACCGGTTCCTTTCGCACGATCATCTGCGGCGATGGTGCACTGTGCGCGGCCGAAAGCCGTCGTTCGGCGGGCGGCCCCGCGCCGACATCCATGCCCGGTTCCTCCTGTGCGGCAGCGGCGGTGCCGTGCTGCGCCGCTTGGTGCGCCTGCTGCGAATCGCTCGGCGACGGACGTGCGCCGACGTCCTCCGTCCCGATCCTGGAGAACGGCGAACCCAGCAGGCCCCAAACTGCCAGGAACAACCCGAGCAGGAGCGTCACGGTGCTTGACCAGCGGCCGAGAACGCCGCGGCGCCACTGGCGACGAATCGACTCGGAAATCTGTGGCCAGTTGTTCGGAGTGAGAGTGACCCCGCGGTGGACCCGACGCGCGGGAGCCGCATACTGCAGTTCGCGGGCCAGTTGGCCTGCCGTGCCGAAGCGTTCGTCCGGATCGGGGCTCAGCGCCTTGCGGAGGCAGTAGATTTCGGGGCCCGTCAGACCCTGGTATTCGAATGCGCCTTCCCGCATGCGTTCGATGATGGTGACGGCATCATTGCCGAACGGCTTGCGGCCGGTCCGCAGATGCACGTACGTGGCGGCCAGTCCGAACACGTCGATCGTCGGTTTGGTTTCCCCTTGGACGGCTTCCAGCGGCACATAGCCCAGCGTTCCCGTGATGCTGTTGGAGAACGTCGAGGCGCCGCCGAACTTGGCGAAGCCAAGGTCACCGACCTTGACGTGCCCATCGACCAGGAACAGGTTCTGCGGCTTGATGTCACGATGATAGATGCCGCGTTCGTTCAATCGATCGATGCCTCTGGCGGCTTCGTCCATCCACCGGAGCAGCTCCTGCGGGACCACGCCACCGTCGCCGAAGAGCTTCTGCACGCTGTTCAGCTCGTCATGCAGCGTGCCCTCGGCCAGTTCCCAGACGGTGATGAGATGCCCCATGCACACGGAATGGTTGACCAGGCGCAGAATGTGCGGGTCGCAACGCAACTCCTTGACCGCCTGCAACTCCCGTTGCAGACGTTCCAATTCCTTCGTGTTCTGCAGGGCCAGCGGGTTCTTGGAGATCTTCACGGCGCATGGGATGCCTTTCCATGATTCACGAAAGACATGCGCACTTCCGCCGTGGCCGAGGACGTCCCGCAGACTCCAGCCGTACTTCTCGCGCAGGGCGTCGAAAACCGGAACGATGCTGCAGACACGGTGCGATGCGTTCGTCATGGTTCCCGTCTTATGTTTTCACGGCAGGGCCGGAGCACGATTCCCGCGATGGCGACGGAGTGAATGAAGGAACGGTACCCGGGTGGTCCCGGATTTCCCCTCCGAATCGATTCCGGTCATTCCGTCCGGCTTTCCACAGCCGACTATCGGCCGCACAGGTTCGTATGCCACAGGTGCCACCATCCGGTGACGGTGGCCGCCAGGGGGATTCCGAGGCCGAGCGGAATCAGCCATCGGCGCCGGTAGCCCAGAGTCAGGCGGTCGCCCAGCGCAAGAAGTCCCAGGCTGACGGCCCAGCCGATGGCCGTCGCACCGGCACCGAGAGTCAGGGTGGTGCTTCGCGTTTCGACCCGCTCCGTCAGTCGCTGCTTCCAGAATTCCATCACCACCAACGGAATTCGCAGTTGCATCACGGTGTGCGTGCGGCCCGTCAACGGGTCGCGACGATCCCAGGTCGCCAGCTCGACGCCCGGCTGGCGGAGCAGCCACAGGGATTCGGCCGCCGCCTCACGCGATGACAGCACCGCCCCGGAGAGGCTGTTCGCTTCGTTCCGGATTATTTCGCGGAATCGTTTCATCATCGCGGATTGTGTCGTTTCGTCGGTGCGCAGGTCATGCACGGAGACCACAAGGACACGGTGCGTCGCCGACAACGGCGGCTCGCACCGCCGGCGGACATTCGCCCC
>RFHO01000294.1 GCA_003696385.1 Planctomycetota bacterium
AGCGACAGCGGCGGCGAACTGCGCGTGCGGTTCGGGCAGGTGGAGCCCGTCCGGCCCTGCGGCACGCCGCCCGGCACGCTGGTCGAAGTCCGCGACATCTTTGGCAACACGCCGGTGCGGCGGAAATTCCTCAAGTCCACGGCCACGGAATTCGGCCATGTGACCGAGCAGTTCGCGCGGATCGCCATCGCGCACCCCCGCCTGCACATGGTCCTGCGGCACAACGGCAAGCCGGTCTACGACCTGCCCGCCACCGATCGTCTGATCGACCGGCTGGCCCTGTTCTTCGGCCGGAAGCTCGCCGAGAAGCTGATCTGGGTGGAATCCGAAGTCGGACACACCCGGATGTGGGGCTACGTGGCTCATCCCAGCGAAAGCAAGGCGACCCGCAAGGGCCAGTACGTGTTCCTCAACGGACGCTGGATCCAGGATCGCGCTTTGCAGCACGCATTGTCGGAAGCCTATCGTGGCCTGGTGATGGTGGGCCGCCACCCGATCGCGTTCCTGTTCGTCGAGCTGCCGGCGGACCAGGTGGACGTGAACGTGCATCCCATCAAGGTCGAAGTCCGCTTCCGCGACAGCCAGGCTCTGTATCGACAACTGCTGTCCATGCTGCGCACGCAGTTTCTGCAGATGGACCTGCAATCCGAAATGACGGTCCGCCATCCGCGCGGCGCCGCGGCCGCCGCTCCGGCGGCCCCCGGATGGCAACGCCCCCACCCGGCGGCTCCTGACGCGTTGGCGGAACCGCTGGCGGGAACGCCACGCCCCGCGACCGTGGACCTCCAGGACGCGCTGCTCGGACGTGCCGACGGGGAAGCATCCGAAGCATCGCCGCCGACGGAATCCTCCGGGCCACACACCGACCCCCATGCCGTGGCGCCCGGAGTCCCTGACCTTCCGCCGGGCGAAGCCCACCAATGCCGTTCGCCCCAACGCGCCGCCCTCCCGGACCGCAGCGCCCCCGACCGCGGCGACGCTCAGACCTCGGCCGCCTCGAGCGACACGGCCGCCCGGAACGACGGCGCCCGCCCGACACCTCCGCTTGCCGCGGAACCGTCGGCCGCCCCGTCAACGGTCGCCGCCGGTGCAGTCACCGGCTGCACCGGCGCGGGCGATGGCGAGGCTGCGGGCGCACCAGCAGGCGGGACGTCCGCAATTGTTTCCGGGAGCGAACCGGCTCTGTGGGGGAATCGCCACGCGACGGCGGACAGCCGCGGCGTCGGCGCAGCTCCTACACCGGCGGACGTCCACGACGGCCGGCCGCCCGAGGACGGCAGCGGTGGGGTTCCACGAGAGTCGTCGGCGTCGGTCTCAACCGATTATCGGGCCGTGAAAGGCACGGGACCGCAGCGCGAACTGCGGGCGATGCAGGTGCTGAACTGTTACCTGGTCGTGGAGACGCCCGAAGGATTGACCCTGATCGACCAGCATGCGCTGCACGAGCGGATCCTGTACGAGTACCTGCGGCCGCGCGTGCTGGAAGGGCAGCTGGAAACACAACGGCTGTTGGTTCCGCGGGTGATCGAGCTGAGCCCAAAGGAAGCGGCGCTGCTGGTGGCTCATCGGGAGCTGCTGCGGCAGTTGGGGCTGGAGATCGAACCCTTCGGGAACAACACCGTCGCCCTGACGGCCTATCCGGCGATCCTGAAGCGGGCCAAGCTGGAGCAGATCGTCCGCGACGTGGCGGAGCGGCTGGATTCGGCGGGCCGGGCTCCCAGCCGCCGCGACCTGCTGGACGCGCTTCTGCAGATGATGTCCTGCAAGGCGGCGATCAAGGCAGGTCAACGACTCACCGAAGAGGAAATCGAAGCGCTGCTGCGGCAGCGGCACCTGATCGACGACGCACATCATTGTCCCCACGGGCGGCCCACCGCGCTGGTGCTCAGCCAGGCGGAACTGGACCGGCAGTTCGGCCGTCTGGGGTGAATCGTCCGACGGCGCCGGCAAGCGTTGCGAGCCCCAGGGCCCGACCTTTCGGCCCGGCGATCGACTGGACGGATTTTGCCTGCCACAGCGCGGACGGGCTGACCGCCATCGGCTAACATGCGGCTTGCAATCGCCTCCGGGCGGTTGGAACATGGCAACGGCTCTCCCGGCACGCCGGCGACGGCGGTGGTCGCGAGCCGGACGGATTGTGGCGACGCCCCCCTCGGTTGCCGAGGCATCGATAAATGGCTTCTTCCTCGAAACGACCGCTCCGTCGGAACCCGCCGATCGAAGCGAAACCCGACGCGGTCGGCCGCGAGATCATCGGGTATCTGAACTTTTCCAACGGCCAGCCCGACGCAGCCTTTCAACGCGCGCTGAACGCCCTGGTGGCCGATGTCCACGCCACGCCCCTCTGGCCCGCTCTGGCCGAACGTCTCCGCGCGCTGGCGGAACGTGTCCGCGGCAGCGAATCGGCCTTCGCCGACCTGACCCAGGCCACCGCCGCCATCGATATCGTGTTCGACCGGCTGTGGCCTGCGTATCGCGAGTTTCATCGGGATCTGTTGTTCCATCTGTCCGACGCCGAGATGCAGAACGCGTTTCTGGCGGCGCGGTTCTTCGAAGCGGTGCTGGCCGAGGGGCCGCCGTGGGATCAGCCACAGCGGATCGTTCGCGGCGCTTTGCAGCGGCTGAACGATTTCATCGGCTACCGTCCGGTGGCGGTGCTGGAAAACGGCCGCCAGATGCAGCCTTATGCACACGAATTCCACCGCCCCTTGCCGGTCTACATTCCGGGTGCGGGTGTCGCGCACGGGCCGTACAGCGAACTGATCGCGGCGGCGCTGGACTTCCTCCAGCAGGTGCCCGAGGACCTGCTGGTCGACGCGTACCTGGATCTGGACCAGATGCGGGAGCTGGCGATTGATCTGCGGGCACACGATCACACGCACCCGGTCTACCGCAGAACGAACTACATGTTCGGCGAATGGGACCCGCATCGCATCGACGCGTCGGGGCGGTACGAGCGGTTCGTGATCCGGCGGATCATCCTGCAGGCTCTGGATCGCTGGATCGAACAGCAACCGCCGGAGGAAAGGGACGAGGCCCTGTTCGATGCGGCGGTGGTGCTGTGCGGCACGATGCTGATGGCGTCCGCCGTCAGCGGCAGCGGGCCGGACACGCACAGCAGCGAAGTGACACTCAGCGCGCTGCTGCCACGGATCGCCATGCACCGGGACACGTTCTACGACCGCGCCCTGCGATCGACCAGCGGTCCGCGGCGGCGACGTCTGGAGAAGCTTGCGGAACAGACACGGCAGCCCTTCGGACACGTCCGCCAGCAGTTGAATCTGTTCCTGAACGAATACGGGGCCCGGCAGCTGCAGCGCCACCACCTGGCGGCACTGTTCGCACGGCTGGGCCAACCGGCGATCGCCCGCCGTTTCGCCTCCGCCATCCCGTCGGTTTCGGCACGGATGGAATCGGAGATCCGGCTGCGCGTGACGGCCTGCCTGCTGAAGGCCGAACAGGGGGAACTGGCGGAAGCCGCCGAACTGCTGGATCAGATGGTGGATCTGCTGCACCGCGGCATCGAATGCGGTGGATTGCTGGATCCGTGGAACCTTCTGGGCTTCCACGGACATTTCCCGCTGTTCCACGCCCGCGAGGATGCGTTTCCGGATCCCCGTGCGGAGACGCTGCTGGATCTGATGCAGAGCCTGTTCGGTGCGCACGCGGCCGTGTGGGCGGAAGCGGCGGCCCGCGGACGGAATGATCTGGCCGAACGTGTTCGGACCGCGTTTTCCGATCTGGCGACGTTCTGGGATCAGTTCGCCAGCTACGTGGTCGAGGACCTTCCGCGGGTCGTCGGCCGGGAATACTTCGATGCCGCCGAAGGCGTGGCGGGCGCTCTGGCGCAGTGGCGCACTGCGGGAGCCGCCGCGGGCGACATCCGCTTCTGGCGGGAACACGTGGAACGCTTCCGCTCCGCCAAAGCGTATGCGGACGTGGTCACCGCGCTGCTGAACCGCGGCGACTTCGTCGCTTCGATGGCGCTTCTGATGCAGTGGCTCAGCGAAGCCGACCAGGTGGGGCTGGAACAGGGCGGTGCCTCTTTCTTCGTCCTGGCCGTGGAATGGATCCGGCGGTTCGCCGCGCCGATCCTGACCGCCGAGGATCACGACGCCGAGGAAGCCGAGGGCGCGGCGCCGCGCACGCTGTCGCCGGACGAATTGTGGAGCCAGTTGCGCCGACTGTTCGCCTTCCTGGAACCGAATGCCGGGCATTACTGGCACGCACCGCGACTGGCTGAATTCACGGACGAACTACCGCGGTCGACCGGACGTGACTCCGCCCATCCCCACTTTCCGGAGTTCAGCGACGAACCGGAGGACGAAGAGGACGAAGCCGCTTGGGACGCGGACGATTCCTGGTGGGACGAGGACGAAGACGAGGCGACCGACGAAGGCGACCTGTTCGAGGCCGCCTATGAGGATTGGTCCTTCCGGGACAGCGCCGACGACGGCATCGAAGGCTCCGTCGCGGACACGCCGTTCGGCCAGGAAACCACCGAGTTCGAACGGCTGATGCGGCGGCTGGAACCGCGGCTGAAGTTCATCGGCATGCTGGCGCAGCTGCGTCAGTACGCGGCGGCCGCACTGGCGTTGGCCACGGCGGAGGACGACGCTGCGCCACCGCTTCCGCACTGGGAAGAAACGCTCACCGAATGGATCCACCACACGCAGCAACTGCAGCGCGAACTGCTGGCGCTGCTCCGCGACGTGTGGGACTACCCCGTCCCGCCACCCTCCGGCGACCCGGACTCGGGCATCGAATACGACGCCAACATCCAGATTCAGCACTTCATCGTGCACACGATCATCGCCATGCACGTGAACTGCCGGGTTGCCGAACTGGCCCTCCGCTGCCTGTTGCCCGAGTCCTCGCACCCTGCGGACGAGCGGCAACGGGCGTACGACCGCGAAATGGTCCGCACCTACCGGTGTGTGCTTCGCCGCGACGTCTCCGCCCTGCTGCGGCAACTGCCGCACACCGTCAGCGTGCTGGCCGGCAAACCTCTGCTGTATCGGCCACTGGACCAGGGCGGCCAGCCGGACGAATTGCTCGCCGCCCGCACGGTCCAGACCGACATCCGCTTCCTGCTGCGTCAGTTGCCGCGTTTGGGGCTGCTTCGCGAGACGTATCACCTGCTGCGCACCGCACAGCGGATGGAGCGGCTGCGCCGCCCCGGCGGGTCGGCGGTAACCGAATTCGACAATCTCTTCCGCACGGCGTGGGAGAACGTCGTCGACGCGGTCATCGCCAACTTCCAGCACTGGTGGGAGCACGATCCGCGGTTCCGGCGGTCGCTGCCGGAGGCCGACCCGGACCGTGAACTGGTCACTCTGTTGCAGAAGTGCCTGCAGCCGTTCCGGCAACTGTGGGTGCAGCACGCACGCACGATGCGACTGTCCGCCGCCGAAGCGCTGACCATGCCCGACGTGCTGGAAGACCTGAAGGATTTCATCACCCGCTACGGAGCGGACTTTTTCCACCCCTCCAAGATGCCGCTGGGACACGTCCGCTCGATTCTGCAGCAGGGCGTGGAAAAATATCTGGACTTCCTGGAAGACATGCACCTCGTCCAGCCGATCCGGCTGATCGAAGACATTCAGGCCGGAGTCATCCCCCGGCGGCTTGCGGCGCGGACGCTGGAGCTGATCTTCAACTGCTACGTCGATCGCTTCGAGCGGTACGTCGAATACAACAACACGACCACGCAGTCCGATTACGGCGATCGCTTCTGGTATTTTCTGGAACTGATCGCCGTGGAAGCCAAGTACGACCGCAGCGCCTGGCTGCGGATCCCCCTGACCATCGTGCACGAAGTCCTGGCGACGCGGCGGCTCCAGCGGGCCATGCAACTGTGGGAGCGGTTCGTCCAGACCGACTCCGCCGTCCAGGCCGACGTCCATGCCAAAGAGCTGCGGGACGTCGAACGCCGGCTGGGCATCTGCCTGCCCTCGATCCGGGATCGCATCGGCGAACGCTTCGTGCGGCCGCTGGCCGTCAACCGCATGGTGGCGCTGATCCCCCAGTGCATCCAGGACGTGCGGCGACGCCTGGCCGACAGCCCGCATTGCCAGCAGTTGAGCGAGGAGATCGAACGCTACACCGAACAATCCGTGGGCTGCGGAACGGAAGTTCCTCAGTGGCTGAAACGGCTACAACGCGAGGTCTTGGCACGCGACGTGACCGCCGCCGGGCTCGATCGCTCGACACCGACGCTGCGACTGGCGATGCCCATCCGCCACCTCAGCGCCACGGAGCTGGACGAACAGTTGCAACGGATCACCAGCAATCCGTTTCGAAAGTCGTCGCGACGCCGCAAGCGGAACACCTGAGCGGTCACCGCCCGCGCCGCCGCGGTCGCAGGCCGCGAGCCGACGCCGGGCGATTCCAGCGACCGCCCCGGGCCGCAGCGGTCGCCGCCGCATCGCTGCACTGCGAACAGGAGACCACCATGTTCATCGGACGCCCCCATCGCCGTACCGCGGCCGGTTGCTCGCCCTGCATCCCTCCGTCGGACCGCCGCGGCGTGAACGTCCTGCGGGCCGGATCGTCGCTGCTGGCCGCGGGCCTGATGATTCTCGCCGCCCCGGTCGCCCAGGGGGACAACTGGCCGCAGTGGCGCGGCCCGCACGGCAACGGAATCTCGGACGAGACCGGCATTCCCATCCGCTGGGACCGCAAGCACAACGTCGCCTGGCGTCTGCCGCTGCCCGGACCGGCCGGGGCGACGCCCGTCGTGTGGGCCGACCGCATCTTCCTGACATCACCGGATGGCGACGACCTGCTGCTGCTGGCGGTCAGCACCGAGGGCAAGCTGCTGTGGAAGCGCCGCGTCTCACGCGGCAACCGCACCGTCCGCGGTGACGAGGGCAACGCGGCTTCGCCTTCGCCCTGCACCGACGGCCGACACGTGTGGGCCACCTTCGCCAACGGCGCCATGGCCTGTTTCGACATGGACGGCCGCGAGGTCTATCGGCTGGATCTGAACCGGAAGTACGGGCCGTTCAGGATTCAGTTCGGCATGACGTCCACCCCGGTGCTGTACGACGGCCGGCTGTACTACCAGTTCATCCATGGCGACGGGCGGGCCGAAACGCACGAAGCCCTGGTCGTCTGCCTCGACGCCGCCACCGGCCGCGAAATCTGGAAGAGCCCCCGCGTGACCGGAGCCACCAACGAGAACGAACACTCCTACGCCTCGCCCATCCTCTACACCGACGGCGAGCGGGCCCTGATCATCACGCATGGCGCGGATTACACCATCGCCTACGACGCCGAAGACGGCTCCGAACAGTGGCGGCTGGGCGGGCTGAACCCCCGCGACGATCCCCGCCGACGGTATCACCCCACGCTGCGATTCGTCGCCTCGCCGGTCGTCAACGGCGAGTTCCTGGTGATCCCCACGGCCAAGAACGGGCCGGTGTTCTGCATCCGTCCCAACGGCAGCGGCGATCTGACCGGCCGCAAGGAAATCCTCTGGTGGGTCCGTGATGCCAACACGCCCGACGTCCCCTCGCCGCTGGTGCTGGACGAGCTGGTCTATCTGTGCCGCGAAAACGGCAACCTGCTGTGTCTGGAAGCGCGGACGGGCCGGGAGGTCTACCATGAGCGGACGCACCGGAACCGTCACCGCGCTTCGCCCGTCGCCGCGGACGGACACGTCTACCTGACCGCCCGCGACGGCAAGGTCACGGTGGTGAAGGCCGGGCGTACGTTCCGCATCGTGGCCCAGAACGACATCGGCGAAGACGTCTCCGCTTCACCCGTCATCTCC
>RFHO01000295.1 GCA_003696385.1 Planctomycetota bacterium
CGTGACCAGTGGTGGTCTGGATCCGTCCTGGGATCGACGGTTGTATCGTCCCGAGGATCTGTGGGCGTATCGACCGCTGCAGGAACCCCGTGTTCCGGTGGAGTTTCTGCCTGACGATCCGCTGGCCGGCCCGGTCGATGCGTTCATCGGTCGACGGTTGCACGACCGCGGTCTGACCGCGGCTCCGCGCGCGGACCGGCGGACGCTGATCCGCCGTGCGACGTTCGACCTGTGGGGACTGCCGCCGTCGCCGGAGGACGTCGAAGCGTTCGTCCGCGACCCGCGGGACGACGCGACGGCCTTTGCCGCGGTGGTCGATCGCCTGCTGGCCGGTCCGCATTACGGCGAACAGTGGGGGCGGCACTGGCTGGACGTCGTCCGCTACGCCGATACGGCGGGACTGGCCAACGATTACGAGCGCCCGAATGCGTGGCGGTACCGGGACTACGTCATCCGCGCCTTCAACCGCGACAAGCCGTACGATCGGTTCATCCGCGAACAGATCGCCGGCGACGAGCTGTATCCCGGCGACGTCGAGGCACTGATCGCGACGGGCTTTCTGCGGATGGGGCCCTGGGAACAGACGTCGATGAGCGTCTTTCGGGTCACGCGGCAGCAGTTCCTGCACGACGTGACGAACATCGTCGGCGAAGTGTTCCTTTCGCACGCACTGCAATGCGCCCGCTGTCACGATCACAAGTTCGACCCGATTCCGACCCGCGACCACTACCGCATCCAGGCCGTGTTTGCCACGACGCAGTTCGCCGAACGGCCGGCTCCGTTTTTGCCCGAAGAGAACACCACCGGATTCGAACAGGGTCGCCGATACCTCCGGCACCGCATCCGCCGCTATCAGCAGATTCTGCGTGCGATCGACCGAAAGCGCGAGGAGGCGGCCCGGCGGTGGTACGCCGAACGGGGACTTGAGTACGCGCCGCGCGATGAGCTGCTCAAGCGCGGTGTGCCCGAGGATCGGATCGCGCCGCGGCATGTGGGGCTGACCGCGCAGGATCTGGGACTGGAACGGATCGCCCGCAAGTATCTCGTGCGGCACCGCTGGGAGCTGGATCGGTACGAACCGCTGGCCTATGCCGTTTACAGCGGAGCGACGCCGAAGCTGACCAGTGTGTCCGGACGGTTGACCGTGCCGTCCGATCCGCTGCGGGGCGAGATCGAGCAGACCTCGATTCTCTCGCTGGGCAACCCATTTTCGCCGATCGAGCCGGTCACTCCGGGAGTCCTCAGTTGCCTGCCGGGCTCGAACGACAGGATCCAGCCGAACGACTGGAACACGATTCCCGAAGCTCCACGGGGCCGGCGGGCGGCGTTTGCCCGCTGGCTGGCGGACCAGCGCAACGTGCTGGTCGTGCGGTCGATCGTCAACCGCGTGTGGCTGTGGCATTTCGGCCGCGGGATCGTCGATTCGCCGAACAACTTCGGCACCAACGGCAAAAAGCCGACGCATCCCGAACTGCTGGATTGGCTGGCCGTCGATTTCGTGCGGCACGGCTGGTCGATCAAGCATCTGCATCGGCGGATCATGCTCTCGGCCGCGTACTGTCGCGCTTCCACGCATCCGGACATGCAGCAGGTGCTGCGGCGCGACCCGGAGGGCTCGCTGTACGCCTTCTTCCGGCCGCGGCGGCTGACCGCCGAAGAGTTGCGGGATGCGATGCTGTGCGTGTCGGGGGAACTGAATCGCGAAATGGGAGGCGTTCCGGTCCGTCCGGACATCAATCGCGAAGTCGCCCGGCAGCCGCGGCAGATCATGGGCACCTACGCGCCGGCGTATCAGCCGTCGCCCTCGCCCGCACAGCGGCACCGCCGCAGCGTCTATGCGGCGGTGATTCGCGGGCTGCGGGATCCGTTCATGGAGGTGTTCAACCAACCGAATCCGGATCTTTCCTGCGAGCGGCGCGAGACTTCCACGGTCACTACGCAGGTGTTTGCGCTGTTCAATTCCGAGCAATCGTACGATCGGGCGATCGCGTTTGCGGAACGCGTGCTCGCCGAATCCCGGTCCGACTCCGACGCGATCGATCGCGTCTGGCGGGCCGCGCTGCAGCGCGAACCTTCGGCCGAAGAACGACGCGATGCGCTGCGGCATTGGGCCGAGGCACAACGGCGTCACGAGCGGATGCGCTTCGTGCCGCAGCCGATCCCCACGCGGATCGTGCGCCAGGCCATCGACGAAAACACCGGCGAAACGTTCGAATTCGTCGAAGAACTCGAACAGATGGCCGACTATGTTCCGGATCGCAAACCGTGGCAGGTCGATCCGCGAACGCGGGCCCTGGCGGACGTGTGTCTGGTGCTGATGAACGCGAACGAATTCGTTTACGTCGAGTGATGGCCGGGTTGCGCCGCGGGCGTGCGGCGGCCGTTGCCGCCAGGATGAGCGCGCGGCTGTGAGGACTGCATTCGGACATGACCGGGAACGTGCCGACGAGGAGCCGTCGAATGAGCGGGCGACCAGGGGCACACGGGGGAGCGGATCGCCGCGAATTCCTGTACGGGCTGGGCGCTTCGCTGGGAGCCGTGGCGCTCTCGGCGATGCTGCAGCGGGACGCCGTACGGGCCGGGCAGACGCCCGCGGGCAATCCGCTGGCCGCCAAACCGCCGATGTTCCCCGCTCGGGCCAAGGCCGTGATCATGCTGTTCATGGAGGGCGGGCCCAGCCACATCGACACGTTCGATCCGAAGCCCAAGCTGCGCGAATTGCACATGCAACGCTTCGTCCGCAGGGGCGAAGACAAATCCGCGATGGAGTCCGGTCAGCGGTACTTCGTCCAGAGCCCGTTCCGTTTTCGGAAAGTCGGCCGGTGCGGTGCCGACATGGCCGAGAACTGGCGGCATCTGGCCGACGTCGCCGACGAGATCTGTTTCTTCCGTGGGTGCCAGGCCGAATCGGTGAACCATCCCACGGCGCTTTACCACATGAACACGGGAAATCGCTTCGGCGGCGACCCGGCGGTCGGAGCGTGGGTGACCTACGGCCTGGGCAGCGAAAACGAAAACCTTCCCGGCTTCATCGTGCTGCCGGAACTGGCATACCCGCAGGGTGGCGCGGCCAACTGGGGCAACGGGTTCCTCCCGGCCGTCTATCAGGGCACCACGCTGCGTCCGGAGGGCACGCCGATTCTGGACCTGCAGCCGCCGGCCGGGGTGACGCGGGAGCACCAGCGTGCCAATCTGGACTTTCTTCGGAGGCTGAACGGCCGTTACAACCGGCGGCATGCGTGGAACGACGAACTGGCCGCCCGCGTGGCCAATTACGAGCTGGCTTTTCGCATGCAGATGGAGGTGCCCGAGGTTCTGGACCTGAGCGGCGAGACGGCGGCCACGCACCGCATGTACGGGCTGGATCGTCCGGAGACGGCGGCTTTCGGCCGCAAGTGCCTGTTGGCACGGCGGCTGGTCGAGCGCGGGGTTCGGTTCGTTCAGTTGTACGCCGGGACGTGGGACTCCCACGACTACATCGCGCGGGCGCATGCGAAGCTCATCGAGGCCGTCGACCAGCCCATCGCCGCGCTGTTGAAGGATCTGAAGCAGCGGGGCCTGCTGGAGACGACGCTGGTGATGTGGTGCGGTGAGTTCGGACGCAGCCCGGACAACGGGATCCGGGGCGGCATCGCCTACGGCCGCGACCACAATGCGAAAGCCATGCCCATGTGGTTCGCCGGCGGCGGGACGCGAGCCGGCTGCACCGTGGGAGCCACCGACGAAATCGGCGCCACCGCGGTCGAGGAGGTACATCCGATTCGGGACGTGCACGTCACGCTGTTGCACCTGCTGGGGCTGGACGACAACAGGCTGACCTATTTCCACGCGGGCCGTTTCAAGCAGCTCTCACAGTTCGGCGGCAAGGTCATCGACAAGTTGCTTGCCTGATTCGGCATGCTGCGCACGGCCGATCCGGTGCGTGGTACGACGGCCGATCGGTGTTCGCGCGTCCGGGGGAATCGAGTAAACCACGTGACGAATGGTTCGGCGAGACGCCACCGGACCGACGGCGAAGCGGCCGGGCTCCGGAAAGGGCATCGTCGAGGGACATGGATCGCCGCGAACAGGGAAGTCCGATGACACTGACGGAACGACTGCATTTCTTGCACCGGGCGTGGCGGTATCGCCTGCGCTCGGAAAAGTTCGGCGTCCGTTTCCTGCTCAGCCGCGACCTGCGCGGGACGACGGTGCTCGACATCGGGGCAAACCGCGGCATCTATTCGTACTGGATGCACAAGAAGGTCGGGGCAGAGGGACGGGTGATTGCGTTCGAACCGCAGCCGGAGCTGGCCACGGAGCTGTACGGGTTGCGGTCGGCCTTCGGCTTGGGGCGGTTGGTCATCGAGACCTGCGCGCTGTCGTCGGCGAGCGGTCGCCGCGTCTTTACGCGTCCGGTGCGACATTGGGGGGGCGGTGGCTTCGACGTCCGGCCGGAGGGTGAGGCGGAACGGTTCGAAGTGTCCGTCACGACGCTCGACGAATATTTCGAAACGCGTGCGGGCCGGCCAGTGGGGTTCATCAAGTGCGATGTGGAGGGACACGAGCGGGACGTGTTTCTCGGTGGCGAGCGACTGTTGCGCGCAGATCGGCCGGATCTGCTGTTCGAGTGCTTCACCGAATCGAGCGACTGCCCGACGTTCCGTCTGTTGGAGTCGTTCGGCTATTGCGGGTTCTGCTTCTTCGGCGACGGGCTGGCGCCGATCGACCGATACGATGACCTGCAGGGCCGTCTGCATCCCAAGGCCCGGCACAACTTCGTATTCGTCCCTCGGGAACGGGCCGCCGCTGCGGTGGTGTGGCCACGGCGCCGCGCTGCGTGACCGCGCCCCCGGGCGGAGGACCGGAGCGCCGGGAGTCGATTCGGCGCGGTGTCGCGCGGCGCCGAACGTCGGCCGTAGCGGGCAGCGGCGGTGGCGGCATCGATTGCCGCAGTCGCGGCTAGGGGCAGGCCGCGCGAGGAGTCAGCTTCGAAACGTCCGTTGCATGTCACGGCCGCAATTTTTTCCTTTCAGGCCGTTTTGGGTTTGGCGGATTCGCGAAACCGCAGCTTCGGCTTTTCGACGGTGACCACCGTTCCGGGCGGAACACTTTCGTTCATCAGCGAGACGCTCGCTCCGATGACCGAGTTGGCACCGATGACGGTCTGTCCTCCGAGGATCGTGGCATTGGCGTAGATCACCACGTTTTCTTCGATGGTCGGATGCCGTTTCTGCCCGCGGATGATCCGCCCCTGTTCGTCTTTGGGGAAGCTGACGGCTCCCAGTGTCACGCCTTGGTAGATTTTGACGTTGTCGGCGATTTCGCAGGTTTCGCCGATCACGACGCCGGTTCCGTGATCGATAAAGAACGACGCTCCAATCCGGGCTCCGGGATGGATGTCGATCCCCGTTCGGCTATGGGTGCGTTCCGACATGATGCGGGGGATCAGCGGGACGTTCAGACGGTACAGTTCGTGTGCCAGTCGGTGGACGGTGATCGCCTCCAGCCCGGGATAGCAGAAGATGACCTCGTCGGTGGACTTGGCGGCCGGGTCGCCGTCATAGGCGGCCTGAACGTCGGTGGCCAGTAGGCGGCGGATTTCCGGCAGCCGGTCGAGAAACGCCAACGTCTTTTCGCTGGCGAGGTCGAGGAAATCTTCCGGCGAAGTGTTCTGGCAAGGCGTGTCGACGTCCCGTTCGGCCTCGTGACGCAACGCCCGGGCGATCTGTTGGGTGAGTCGCTCGCAGACGCTGTCCAGCAGATCGCCGACATAGTAGGTGACGTTTTGTCGGTGGAGGTTTTGGCGTCGGCGGTAACCCGGATAGAGCACTTCCTTGAGGTCTTCGGTGATTGCGATCACTTCCTCGGTGCTGGGCAGCGGGCAGGGACGCAGGTGATTGATCGTACCGATCCGGTTGTACGACTCGACGACGGCCTGCACGATCTTCGGCAGCCGTTGTGCCTGATCCTCGGCTCGCATCGAAATGCTCCTTTCCTCGGCGATCACACGCCAAGTGTTGGGACGTCGCGTCATGAGACCGCTCCTTCGGTTCGGGCCACGGGCGTCCGCATCCTGCGGGTCGACTGCAACATACCAAACGGCTCGTGCGGCGGAAAGACGGGCTGGGGCGGCGATGCGCGCCGGTGCCGGGCGGCTCCGCCCACCCGGGAATACTCCGGGACGCCGGTCGGTCGCTTGACGGCGGTGTCGCACGGCGTTACCGTCCCGGCTCTCCGTCGGACTGGTGGCGGATACGCTTTTCGTGTGCGCACGCCGAGCGTTACGCGCACGACGATCGGACGGTGGGTCGCAATTGCGGCCGGACCGTACGCAGGCGCCGATCGCGGGCCACCGACCACGGCGTGAGAGGGGTTGAGGCCGGCCGCACCGCCACGGAACGTGTCACCGAAGCATCGGCGGGTGCTTCGGCTGGGGCGTCTGAAGAGCCCCGATTTGAAAACAGCGTCGCTTGTCGCTCCGGCGTTGGGCTTCTGGGTCGGCGGGACGGCCAAAGTCTGTGCGGAGACGCAGTCGTCTGTGGCGGCCGATAGCCGATCGGACGGCATCCGCGGGTGCCGGTGGGCCGGACGTGGACGGCGGGCCCGGCGACATTGTCTGCTCATTGGTGCACGTCGCCGTGTGGGCACCCGAGGCGCTACCGTCCCGGCACAAGCACCATGCGGCCCGGGGACAGAACCTTTGAGGTGATCGAAAATAAGGAATGGCAGCCGATGACCGAGACCAAGAAGTGGGTGTATTTCTTCGGAGATGGGCACGCCGACGGCGACGCCACGATGAAGGATCTGCTGGGCGGTAAGGGGGCGAATCTGGCCGAGATGACCCGGATCGGCCTGCCCGTGCCGGCCGGTTTCACGATCACCACAGAAGTCTGCACGTACTTCAGTACGCATGACGGCCAGTATCCGCCGGGATTGGAGGAACAGGTCGACGAAGCGCTGGCGCGGGTCGAACAGGTGATGGGCGCGAAGTTCGGCAGCACCGAAAACCCGTTGCTGGTGTCGTGTCGATCGGGTGCTCGGGAGTCGATGCCGGGCATGATGGACACGATCCTCAACATCGGCCTGAACGACGAGACGTGCGCCGCACTGGCGCGGCAGTCGGGCAATGAGCGTTTTGCCTGGGACAGCTACCGGCGCTTCGTGCAGATGTACGGCGACGTGGTGCTGGGTTTGAAGCCGCAGTCGAAGACGGAGATCGATCCGTTCGAGGCGCTTTTGGACGAAATGAAGGAGCGGGTGGGGGCCCGCTACGACTCCGACCTGCAGGCCGAACATCTGAAGGAACTGGTGTACCAGTTCAAGAAGGTCATCAAGGAGCGGACCGGACACGATTTCCCCGACGATCCGCGGGAACAGTTGTGGGGGGCCATCGGAGCGGTCTTCCGAAGCTGGAACAACGATCGCGCGGTGGTTTACCGCCGGGAATACAACATCCCGCACGACTGGGGTACCGCGTGCAACGTGCAGTCGATGGTCTTTGGCAACCTGGGGGACGATTGTGCGACGGGCGTGGCGCTGACCCGGGACTGTTCGCTGGGGACCCCCGGCGTCAACGGTGATTACCTGATCAATGCGCAGGGCGAGGACGTCGTTGCGGGGATCCGGACGCCCAAGCGTCTGGAGGTCAGTCTGAAGGAAGACATGCCCGAGGCGTACGAGCAGCTGGTCAAGATCGCGGAGCTGCTGGAGCGTCATTACAAGGACGTGCAGGACATCGAGTTCACGATCCAGCGCGGCAAGGTATGGTTGCTGCAGACCCGTAATGCGAAACGGACGGGATTCGCGGCCGTACGGATCCTGGTCGACCTGGTCAACGAGGGCATCATCGACTGGAAGACGGCGTTGAAAGAGAAACGCCGTCTGCCGGCGGACGACCTGAATCAGCTGCTTCAGCCGATCTTCGATCCCAAGGCGAAGGAAGAGGCGAAACAGCAGGGACGACTGCTGACGAAAGGGATCAACGCGGGGCCGGGAGCGGCCACCGGTCAGATCTGCTTTCATGCCAGCGACGCCGAGGAATGGTACAACCGTGATCCGAACGCGCAGATCATCCTGGTTCGCCGCGAGACGAGTCCGGAGGATCTGCGGGGCATGCGGGTCGCCAAGGGCATTCTGACGGTTTTCGGCGGTGCCAGTTCGCACGCGGCACTGGTCAGCCGGCAGATGGGCAAGGTGTGCGTGGTCGGTGCTTCGGAGTTGAACATCGATTACGAGGCCGGCACGCTGACGGTGGGAGACAAGGTTCTGAAAGCGGGTGACTGGATCAGCATCGACGGCTTCACGGGCGAGGTGTTCGAGGGCAAGTTGCCCACCAAACCCAGCGAGGTGGTCGAAGTGCTGGTCCACAAGACCAAGAAGCCGGAGGAGTCGGAGATCTTTCAGCGGTACCAGCAGCTGATGCAGTGGGTGGACGAAGCCCGCCGACTGCGCGTGCGGACCAACGCGGATCAGCCGGATCAGGCCCTGCTGGCGGTGGCGTTCGGCGCCGAAGGGATCGGCCTGTGTCGTACCGAGCACATGTTCTTCGAGCATCTGGACGAGATGCGAGAGCTGATTCTTGCGGAGACCGCGGAAGAGCGGCAGAAGGCCTGCGAAAAGTTGCTTCCTTATCAGCGCGAGGATTTTGCGGGGCTGTTCCGTGCCATGGAAGGGCGCCCGGTGACCATCCGGCTGCTGGATCCACCCTTGCACGAGTTTCTTTCGGAACGGCATCTGGAAGAGGATCCGGGGCTGGCCGCCAAGCTGGCGGAACGGCTGGGGATTTCGGAGGAGACCGTTCGTGCCCGCGTGAAGGAATTGCACGAGCAGAACCCGATGCTCGGACATCGTGGTTGCCGGATCGGGATTGTCTATCCCGAGATCACTCGGATGCAGGCGCGTGCGATCATCGAGGCCGCCTGCCAGGTGAAAGCCGAGGGCATCCCAGTGTCTCCGGAAATCATGATTCCACTGGTCGGGTTCCTGACGGAATTCCGGGATCAGGAGAAGATCATCCGGCAGGTGGCCGACGCGATCATTGCGGAAACGGGGCAGCAGGTGAGCTACCTGGTCGGGACGATGGTGGAGATTCCCCGCGCGGCGTTGTGCGCCGACCAGATCGCGGAAGGAGCCGAATTTTTCAGTTTCGGCACCAACGATCTGACGCAGACGACGCTGGGAATGAGCCGCGACGACTATGGGAGCTTCATCGGTTACTACCGTGAGCACGACATCGTTCCGGCCGATCCGTTCCAGACGATCGACCGCGACGGCGTCGGTCGGTTGATGAAGATCGGCGTCGATGGCGGCCGCACAACACGCCCGAACCTGAAGGTCGGGATCTGTGGGGAGCACGGTGGCGATCCGGCCAGCGTGGAGTTCTGTCACCAGATCGGCCTGGATTACGTCAGTTGTTCGCCGTACCGCGTGCCGATCGCCCGATTGGCGGCGGCCCAGGCGGCGCTGCAGGATTCGTGAGGGCACCGGCCGGCTCGGCAGCACACGGCACGGCAGACCGATGCCAAACGGCTTGCGGTGCCGGAGCGGTTTTGGGCCTTGAAGAAAAAAACGTCTTTCAGCGGCCGGTGGTCGCCGATACGATAGCCAGCCGCGTTTCGTGACCCGCCGATAGAACGGGCCGGGTGCCTTTGGTGCCTGGCTCGTTCTCTTTCTCAGCCGGATTCGGCTCCCGAAAGCCGCACCGGCGGGACAAGGGGACGGTGCTCCGATGGAGTGAGAGATCGTCTCCGGCCCGCAAGCTCAAGGCAGTGAGCGTCTGCGCGGGACGGTTCGGCCGCCCGAAGGCCCGTGGCGGTCCGGGGCCGCCGACGTCGATGACCCACGATTCGGGGACGGAAGCGACGGTTGCGGAACGCGTATTGGCGTGCATCACCGCGCGGGACGTCGTTCGTTGGGGCATCGGCCGCGGTGCGGTACGAAGTACATGCGGCAACGTGCATTGGAATCCGAAGATGAAGGCGATTCAGAAACATCGGAATATCGGCATTTCGGCCCACATCGATTCGGGCAAGACGACGCTGACCGAACGGATCCTGTACTACACCGGGCGCATCCACCGTGTGCGCGAGGTGAAGGGGGAGGACGGCGGGGCGACGATGGACTTCATGGAGCTGGAGCGCGAGCGGGGCATCACGATCACTTCGGCAGCGACCCGCGTGCAGTGGCAGGACCACACGATCAACGTGATCGATACGCCGGGGCACGTTGACTTCACGGTCGAAGTCGAGCGGAGTCTGCGAGTGCTGGACGGCGCGATTCTGGTGCTGTGCGCCGTCGGCGGGGTACAGAGCCAATCGCTGACGGTTGATCGGCAGATGAAGCGGTACCACGTTCCCCGCATCGCGTTCATCAACAAAATGGATCGCACGGGTGCCGATCCGCAACAGGTCATGCAGCAGATCGAAGAGAAGCTGGGCATCACGCCGCTGCCGCTGCAAATTCCGATCGGCCGCGAGCAGGATTTCGAGGGAGTGGTGGATCTGATCGACATGCAGGCGGTTTACTTCCGGGGTGAGCAGGGGGAGCGAGTCGTGCGGGAGGAGATTCCGTCGGAGTTGCGTTCGGAGGCGGAAGCGGCGCGGAGCGCGATGCTGGAGACGCTTTCGCTTTTCAGTGATGACCTGATGATCGCGATCCTGGAGGAAGAGCCAATCGCCGCCGAGCAGATCCATGAGGTGATCCGTCGGGCGACGCTGGCGGAGGAGATCACGCCCGTGCTGTTGGGGTCGGCGTATCGGAACAAGGGTGTGCAACCGGTCCTGGATGCGGTGGTTCGGTACCTTCCGGGTCCAGCCGAGCGGGAGGTGAAGGCTCTGGATCTGGATGCGGGGGACGATGGCGGCGAACCGGTTCGCGTGGCGCTCGCGCACGACGATGAGGCACCGCTTGTGGCGATGGCCTTCAAGACAGTCGTCGAACAGTTCGGGCAGTTGACCTACATGCGAATCTATCAGGGGCGGCTGCGCAAGGGCGGGACGTACGTGAATACGCGGACCGGGCAGCGGGTGCGCTTCGGACGACTCGTTCGGATGCACGCGGATCAGCGTGAGGACATCGATGCGGCGGGGGCCGGTGACATCGTGGCGGCGATCGGCGTCGATTGTGCTTCGGGCGACACGTTCTGCGGCGACGGAGTGCGGTACGCTCTGGAAAGCATCTACGTGCCGGATCCGGTGATCCGGTTGTCGATCGAACCGTTGACGCGCGGCGGTTCGGACCGCATGGCCAAGGCGCTGGAACGGTTCCGCCGGGAGGATCCGACGTTTCGCGTGTATACGGATCAGGAAACGGGGCAGACGCTGATCGCCGGCATGGGGCAGTTGCATCTGGAGGTCTATCTGGAGCGGATTCGGCGGGAGTACAACGTCGAGTGTCTGGTGGGCGAGCCGAAGGTGGCGTACCGCGAGCGGCCGACACGGAGCGTGCCGTTCAATTATCGCCATCGCAAGCAGACCGGCGGGGCCGGTCAATATGCGCACGTGGTGGGAGTGTTGGAGCCGCTGGAGGAAGCCGCGGACGTGCCGTACGAGTTCGTCGACGAGATCACCGGCGGTCGGATCCCGCGCGAATACATCCCCGCGGTGGATCAGGGCTTTCGGCAGTCGTTGGCGAAAGGTCCGTTGTGTGAATGTGAGGTGGTGGGCGTGCGGATCCGCCTGCAGGACGGCAGTTACCACGAAGTCGACTCGTCCGAAATGGCGTTCCGCACCTGCGCCGCGGCGTGTCTGCGCGAAGTGCTGCCCAAGGCGGGCATGGTTCTGCTGGAGCCGGTCATGAAGGTCGAAGTAGAAGCGCCCGAGGAGTACCAGGGGGCGATCTGCGGGCACCTGTCCAGCCGCCGGGGCGTGATCACATCGACACACACCCGGCTGGGGACGTGCATCATTCAGGCTGACGTCCCGCTGGCGGAAATGTTCGACTACGCGAATCAGCTGCGCTCGATGACGCAGGGCAAGGCGTCCTTCACGATGGAATTCGGCAGCTACAAGCCCGTGCCGAAGAACGTTCAGGACCAGGTTGTCGCGCGGCGTCGCGAGGAAAAGCAGCAGCTGGTCGGCAGCCGGTGAGCAGGCCGCCGGGCGTCCTTGCGATGCACGACCACCGAGCCGTACGCCTCGAAGAGTATCTCCGTCTGCTGCTGGTCGTTGCGCCGGCGGGCCGGATTCGTGCCCTTCGATGGCCCGGCCGACCGGCGCGTGGTGTGGACCGGGGCTGTTCCCGCCGCTTCCGTTGGCGATAGATGCGCAGCCGGGTTCACCGCGTCGGAGATGCGGCGTTCTCCGGAGGGCGTTTCGGCGTGATTTCGGCCCGCAGGATTCTCTCGTCGCCGAGCAGCCGGGGGTCATTCGGGAGCGAAGAGACCGGGAAGCGGAAACCGCGGTACAGGGTGGCTTGCTCGGGACGCCGGAAGTACAGGTAGACGTCCAGTCGGTCGTAGTTTCGCAGCGGAACGTGTTGGCCTGCCAGCTCGATGATCCGGCGGACCATGCTCAGCACACGGGGCGTCGCGGAGGGCGGTGTGGGGTCGAAGTCGGTACGCAGGGCGATCCGCAGGATCCGCGGCGTATCGCGGTGCTTTTTGGGCTGGCCGCCTTCGACGCGAGGCAATGAACCGGGGAAGGCCTTGGCCAGAGCGTCCTGAAGCGGTCGGAACGGCGCGGTGTGGAAGTGCCAGTAGACGCCCAGCAACACGACGAGGACGAAGCCGAAGCCGAACATCCCCATCACTACCCAGGAGCCCGGGATGCGGTTCGAGTGGGCAGGTGATGGCGCGGCTGTCGCGGCGGTTTCGTCGGAAGCTGCACGACCGTGTGACTGCTGCATCGCCGTTGTCCGTGCTGTCCGGTGTCGGGATGACGGGTTCGTCGATCGCGTGCCGCATGCCAGCGGCCGTGTCGGGCGCCGTTTGTTGCCCGGATGCCCGCGACTCAGGTGCCGCGGGTCGAGCTGCAGCGGATACGCCAGCAACCCCCGCGTCGAGGAGGCCACCGCCTGCCGACCGGCAGTTTGCCGGGTTTCGCCGCCCGGTCAAGCGCGTGGCGTGAGGGGTGGCCGGGGAGCTTCGGTTTGTGCCGTCGCATCCGTCACGTACGCTTTCCGTTGTGGAATCTGCGGAATCCGCAGTGTGTAGACGATGCACGCCCGAAAGGAACCCCTCCCGGAGGCTCGAACGGTGAAGGCGCAGCGGAAACGGTGCGGGCTTTTCTCGCGGTCGGCGGTGGTGGGACCGGCCATCTGGCGGAGTGCGCGGGTGACACGGTGTCGGCGGAAGCGCTGCGGCGTGGTGATTTGCATTGCGGTGGCGCTGGCTGGCACGGCCGTGCCGCTGCCGTCTTGTGCCGCGGAAGCAAGCTCTGCACGGCAAGCGGCGGATCCGGCGGGCGATGGCGGTCGACCGGCCGCCGGGCGGATCGACAGGCAGGCTCCGGTGCAGGCAGGCGGGATCGCCCACGCGAGAGTCTTCGTCGCTGCACTGGTTGGCGGTGACGAACCCGACGACGTCGTCTCCGGCGTGCTTGCAGAATACCGCGGGCAGAACGGTGCGAAGATTGTCCGGATCGAACCGACCGTGGCGGCACGGTGGGGTGACGGCAGCCCCGACGAGCGATTGTCACTCCCTGTCCGCGGCGACTGGTCCGGGCGGTTGATCGTCAAGCAAGCCGGGGCCTACCGGTTTGCGGCGTACGTCGATGGTGCCGTCCGCGTCCAGTTGGGAGGACGAGCCGTGCTGGCCGGTCGAGCGGCCGGAGGCTGGCTTGTCGGTGAGATCGTGCGTTTGCCTTTCGGGGATTACCCGCTTCAGGTGCACTTCGAGCGAACCGGGCACGACGCCCGAATCCAGCTGTTCTGGAGTTCCGAGCATTTCCCTTTGGAACCGCTTCCGACGCACCAACTGTACGTCGAGGACGTTCCCGCCACGGTGGGCCTGCTGCAGCGGGGACGCCGGCTGTACCGGCAACTGGGGTGCGCCCAGTGCCATGGTCCGCGCGGCTTGTACGAAAATCGAATCGCGCCGGACCTGCGGGGAATTGGGAAGCGCGACCTGAAGGCGGTGATCGCGCAGCTGAAGAGGTGCTCGTGGGGCGAACCGCCGCAACACGGTGACGCCGTCCGGATGCCGCATTTCCGATGGACGGAGAACGATGTCCGCGACATCGCGGCCTATCTCGTTCGGCAGGGCAAAGAGCGGCCGTTGTTGCGATTGCCGAAAGCGCAGACCCGAGGCAGTGCCGGGCGGGAAACTCCAGAGCGGCTGGGACGGCGGCTGGTGCTGACGGCCGGATGCCTGGCGTGCCATTCCCTTCCACTGAATGGGCGACGTGTGGGGCGAACCGGACCGATGGCGGCCGGCAATCTGGCGGAGCGGGCGGTGGCGCGTTCGTCGGAGTGGCTTTTCACGTGGCTGAAGGAACCCCAGCGATTGCGACCGGAGCCGCGGATGCCGGTATTTCCGTTGTCCGATTCCGAGCGGCTGGCGATCGTGCGGGCTCTGCGATCCTGGGACGGGAACGCCCCGGGACGCGAGCAGAGTCCGACGGTGCGGCCGGGAGACGCGGACCGCGGACGCGAGCGTGTGCGAGCGTTTCGCTGCGCGGCGTGTCACCAGTTGAACGGGGCGTCGCCGGTGGAGCTCGTTCGGCGCCCCGGTGCCAGGGCGGTGGATTGGGCGGCCGGATGCGTCACGATTGCCGGGAAGGATGACAAAGACCGGCCGCCCACACAGCCGCGATTCGTACTCGGCGAACGCGACGCGGCGGCGATTCGCGCCTATTGGGATTCGATAGCCGGGGGAGTGCACGCCGTTTCGCGGTTCGAACGCGGCCGGCGGTTGCTGGTCGAGCGCGGCTGTTTGAATTGCCACCCGCGGGACGGCGGTCGGGGGCTGGCGGATGTCGTTTCCGCGGTGGTGGCGGCCGAACCGGATCTGACCGGTGTCGCTCCAGCGATGATGCCGCCGCGGCTGACAGCGGTGGGAGACAAACTGCTGGACGCGGCGCTGCGGGAAGCCGTGCAGGGGCAGCGGGAGCCACGGCGCCTGCCATGGTTGCTGCCGCGGATGCCGCGCTTCCGGCACACCGAAAGGCAAACGGAGGCATTGCTGGCGTATCTGATCGGCCACGACCGGATCCCGGATGCCCCTCCGGCTGCGCTCGGCACATTTGGCAAACCGGTCGATGCGCCGGCCGCGCGTCCGTCGGCGCAACGCCCGGAGGACAACCAGTTGTTGGTAATGGGGCAGGCTCTGATCGGCGCCGGCGGCTTCAGTTGCATCGCGTGCCACCGTGTCGGCGCATACGAGCCGAAGAATACGGCGTTGGGCACACGCGGTTCGGATCTGTTGGGGTTGCGTTCGCGGATGCGGAAGTCGTTTTTCCTCCGCTGGACGCGATCGCCGCTGCGGATCGCGCCCGGTGTCGAGATGCCTTCGTACACGCGACCGGTGCCCGGCATTCTGGACGGAAGGATCGAGACGCAACTGGAAGTGCTGTGGGACGCTCTGAACGACCGTCGGTTTCGGGCTCCACCCCATCCGGCGGCGGTCGAACAACTGGTGACCGTTTCGCCGGGAGCGCCCCCGCGCGTCATTCGGGACGTATTCGCGTTGCCGGAGTGGGAGTCGGGCGAAGCGGTGGCTCGGGCTTTCGCCGTGGGGTTCGGCAACGGGCACGGCGTGCTGTTCGACCTGGACGAGTTGTGTGTGCGACAGTGGTCGTTCGGCGACTTCGCCCAGCAGCGCACGGTGGGCAAGAGCTGGTACTGGGATCTGGCCGGCGTGGCGGTGGCGCGCGGCTGGCCGGTGCGTCCGGACTGGGGGCTGGTGCCCGCGGCGTCGCCGCGCTCGGAATCTGCAGGGGACCGCCGTGGTAACGGACGCCCGGAGCCCGGTGGGGAGCGGGTCCGGGAGCCGTTGAAGCGGTTCGGCAGCCGCGGTCGGTTGTTGGAATACGCCACAAACAGAACGGATGTCCGCTTGCGATACGCGGTGGCCTTCGGCACGAGCGGGGCGTTGCGGGAATTGGTGGCCGAGGAGACGTGGGAACCGCTGGGAGACGGGTTGGCAGACACGGAAAGCGGCTGGCGGCGAACGGTGCTGATTCGCGGTTTGGTGCCCGGCGAAGGCGTGGCGGTGCGGATCGCTCGGCCGGAAGCGTCCGGGGAAGTGCGAATCCGTCTGGCAGAGGGAACGCCGCTGCAAACGACCGGCGGGACTGCCGGCGACGACGGTTGGCTACCGGTGGAGGCCGCCGACGGGGTTTGTCGGTTTCGGATCGAATACCTCAGCCGACTGCGTCGGCCACGTACCCAGGCGAAGATTCCCGAACCGGCACGGGTGACGGTCGAACCGCTGGCCACCACGCCGGGATTCCGGTCGGTCCGGTTGCCGTTGCCGGAGTCGATCATGCCCACGGCGCTCGCGTGGACCAGCGGACGGCGGCTGGTCTTCACTTCCTTGAAGGGCGACGTGTGGATCGCTGCGGACACCGACGGCGACGGGGTGGAGGATTCGCTGGTGGATTTCGAACGCGGCCTGGCTGCACCGTACGGGGTCCTCGAAGAGGAGCCGGGGCGGTTGTTGGTGTCGCACAAACCCGAGGTGTTGCGGTTGATCGACGAGGACGGCGATGGTCGGGCGGATCGGCGTCAGGTCGTGGCTACGGGGTGGGGCTACACGGACGATTATCACGACTGGACGACGGGGCTGATCCGGGACCGCGCGGGCAACCTCTATGTGGGCACGGGATCGGACTATGCACAGAAAGGACGGCGACCGCGCGATCGTACGCGGTGGCGCGGAAAAGTGCTGCAGATCACACCCCAGGGGCAGGTACGCCCCGTCGGACACGGTTTCCGGTATCCGATGGGCCTGGCGATCGATGCCTTCGATCGCGTCTTCGTCAGCGACAATCAGGGCGTGCAGAACTGCTTCAACGAGATCAACTGGCTGCAACCGGGCGGCTTTTATGGCGTGCCGGCGCTGGCCGATCCGCCCGGTCGAGCGGCGTTGTCGGCGGCGGTGCAGGTGCCCCATCCGTGGACGCGCAGCGTCAACGGGCTGTTCTTTCTGCCGGCGGATTTCCCCATTGCCGCTTTCGCGGGCCACGGTGTCGGCTGTGAATACAACGGACGCTTCCTGGTGCGTTTCACCGTCCAGGAAGTTTCCGGTCGGCTGCAGGGAGCGGTCTATGCATTCACGGAACCGGACGGCCAGCAAGCGACGTTTCAGGGGCCGCTGTGCGGCGGTGTTGCCCCGGACGGAGCGATTTACGTCGGAAACATTCACGACAGTGGATGGCTTGGGGGGAGGAACGTGGGGAGCATCGTGCGGATGGTGCCGGACCCGGAATCGTTGCCCAACGGGATCCGGGAAATCCGCGCGGTCCGTGGCGGATTTGAAATCTCCTTCATTCGCCCGATCGATCGCGATCGATTGACCGATCCCGGGGCATTTCGCATCTCGGGTTATACGCGGGTGTGGCGAGGCGGCTATGCGACACCGGACAGCGGCCGCCATCGTGTCACCGTCCGCCGGGCGGAGCCGGCTCCGGACGGAAGCCGGGTGCGGCTGGTCACCGGCCCGTTACGACCAGGATACGTGTACGAAATCGCGTGCGGGCGTCTGGCCAACGGCCGGCGATTCTTCCCGGCCGTCGGGCATTACACGATGAACCGCCTGCCGTGAAGCGCGATCGACCTGTTTCCCATTTCGACGTGTCGGCGAACGCCGAGCCATCGGGGGCGCGTGTATCGCGGGCGCCCCGAGAGGCACAGCGGTTCATCCCAGGCGCCGCAGCTTTTGCCGCAGTCGCCGGGTGCGCGCCGTCTGCGCGCACGGTGGGCATTTTCAGCGTCGTGCTGACCGTGTCAGCAGTTCGCGGAATCGCAGAGCGTTGAAAGGTGCATGGGCGTCGACGTCGTTGTTGAAGAATGCGTACAGCTCCCGGCCACGGAGGTGCGGTCGGACGGCGTCGGCCCACGCACGAAGCTCGTCGTCCGAATAGTCATAGCGATACAAGGGGCGTTGCTCGCCGTGGAACCGCAGGTACAGGAAATCGCCGGTCGGCAGAATCTGCTTGGGCAGCTCCGGATGGCTGACGGCGACGAACGCCACGTTGAAGGAACGCAGCAGTCGAACGGTCTCGTCGTTCCACCAACTGGCGTGTCTGAATTCGACGGCGTGTCGCCAGCGGTCCGGAAGACGTTCCAGGAACGCGTGCAGACGCTGCGGGTCGTGATGCAGCGACGGCGGAAGTTGCCAGAGTATCACGCGGAGCTTCTCGAGCGCGGCCGCACGTTGCAGGAAAGTTTGCAGTGGTTCGTCGGCGTCGATCAGCTTCTTGAGGTGTGTGACGGTACGCGGGCCTTTCAGCACCAGGTGGAAATCCTGCGGAAGTCGCCGGTTCCAGGAAGCGATCATGGCATCGGTGGGCAGTCGGTAGAACGTCGCGTTCACTTCGACGGTGTCGAAGCGAGACGCGTAGTATTCGAGAAGTTGCGTGCTCTTCGTACCCGGTGGGTAGAACGTTCCGCGCCAGTCCGAGTAGGTCCATCCGGACGTACCCACGTGGATTCTGGAGCGAGCCATCGGGGACCTCCGTCAGTGGCATGGCCGATGAGGTCCAGTCGGACCGAAAGCGAAGCGGCCCAGGTGTGTGTACACAGATGTCACTTCCCGCCTGAGCACGCAGTTCGGTCCACCAGCGAGTCGCCAACCGATCGCCGTTGATATGTAGGGCTTTGCGGAGTATTTTGCAAAAGCGCGTCGGTCCCGATTTCTCGATATAACAGTGCCGGGTGTCCGAAGTTGGGCTGGCTGATCGACGTTCGTGCGCAGGACGCGGCGCGAGCGTGGGCGGGGCAGGCGGATTCACGACGGGAATTGCCGGCGTCCGATCGGAGCATGGATCGCGCGGCGGCGGAACTCAGGGAAGGAGCGATACGGTGGGCAAAAGGCAGTTACGGCCGGGAGACGCGGTGATTTATACGGTTCAGAAACAGGGCCCCCATCCGGGGCCGCGGGCGCGCGACGTCGACGCGACGCCGCATGGCGAATTCTATGTGTACCAGGTCGACAAGTTCTGGGTCGTCCAGGAAGTGACCGACGACGGCCGCGTCGTGTTGCGCACGCGCAAGGGCAAGACGCACGTGGTGCCGACGGACGACCCGCGGTTGCGCAAGGCCCACTGGTGGGAACGGTGGCTGTATCGCAACCGGTTCCCGAAATTTGAAACTCGGCGGTCTTCCGAAGCACATCTGGAACGGGATTCCCGGATGCCGACCAGGCTGACTTCCGGGTGAGGGACGATCGCCGTCCGCCGCCGACAACCGCGGCGCCGTTCCGATACGCTGGAATCGAATGGCCCGTTCGGAGGCTGCAGGTCATCGGCCCGGGCGGCTCAGCGGCTTCCGCGGCGCCAGCGCTCCGAAAACAGTTCACCGCGGCCGGCGAGGATTCCGGGCCATCGATCCAGTTCGGCCGGTCGCCAGCGGCTGGTGTCCGCGGCGGTCGACTCCAAGAGGTGCCCGCCAGTGGGCGGCTCCTCGGGCCAGCCGTCCCAGTCGCTGGGGACCAGCGGAATGCCCAACATCCGTTTGGCAAGCTGGGTTGCCGCCAGCGAGAGGACGAGCAGGACGACCATGGTCGCGGCCAGCGGGATCAGCAGCACGCCCATGGAGAAGATTCGTTCGGCAACCGGCCAGATTTCCTGAAACGCAAGCAGCAGCAACAGGGTGGCGAGACTGATGTACGGCCCGTAGGGGATTTCGCGTTCGCGGCGAACAAGCACACTTGCGGCGACGGCCAGCAGAGCGCAGACAGGGGCGAGAAAGAAAACCACCAGAACGGGCTGCCAGCCGACGAAGCTGCCGATCATCGCCATCAGGATCACGTCTCCGAACCCCATCGCTTCCTGGCGTAGAATCCAGAATCCCAGCAGCCGCACGAGCCAGACGACGCCGCCACCGACGAGCAAGCCCGCCACCGATACGCTCAACCCGTGCCAGTGGGGATGTGCACGGCACCATTGCGGGACTGCGCCGGTGCTGAGCGGCAACGGCCAGGACGTCGGCAGCAGTTTCATCGCGGCCGACACCAGCGACGGATCCTGAAACCACACGGGAACCAGGTACACGCGGCCGACCGCAAACGCTCCCAGCACGCCGATGAGCATCGCGGGAATGGTCACGGCGTCGGGAATGATCCGCAGGTCGATGTCGATGAAGCTGGCCGCGAGCAAGGCCTCGAGCATCACCCCATGATAGACGTAGCGCCAGTGCAGGATTGCCACGTCGCTGAACCAGAAGGAGCCTGGAACGCCGCGCGGTCCAAGGGGCGTGTACAGGCCGCTGTCGGTGATCGTTGTCAGGTAACCGGCCGGAATCTCGGCCCAGTACAGCGCGACGAACAGCAGGCCGTTGAACAGCTCAATCAGCGGGTACCGCACGGAAATGCGGCGGCGACAGAAGCGGCACCGTCCGCGCAGCTTCAACCAGCCGATGATCGGGATGTTATCGACCAGCAGGATGTTCCGGCCACATCGCGGGCAGCGCGACGGCGGGTTCCACAAACCCGCCCACGCTGCGCGTACGGTAGCGAACTGTGGGATCCGGTAGATACAGACATTCAAGAAGCTGCCGAGAACGGCGCCGTACAGGAACAGAAAAACGAGAATGATCCAATAGGGGATGCCGTACGGGGTCACAGAGGCGTCCTCTTGCTGTGCGCCGGATGGGCGGAGGCATCGACGTCGGTCGGTCACCGGTGGCGTTTGCCGTGCGGGAGGAGCGGCTCCTACCTTCGCGGGGGCAACGGGTTCGGCAGCGGTCCACTCCAGACGGACGGTTCGAAGACGCCGGATCGCTTCAGGCGGAGGAGAATCTCCTCGACGACTTCTTCAACGGAGCGCTCGTCGGTGTCCACGGCAAAGGTCGCCACCTGTTCGTACAGCGGCACACGCTGTCGCAGAATGGTTCCGATTTCCTCGATCGGGTCGCTTCCGCTCAGCGCCGGCCGGAGGGCCGCGGTTGTGGTATCGTGAGCCAATCTCTGGGCGATTGTCTGAACGCGTGCACGCAGCCAGACAACCGGACCCGCGGCGGACATCAGCGAACGCGTGGTTGGGTCGAGCACCGCGCCGCCACCGGCGGCGATCACCAGTCGACTTTCGCCCAACAAAGACGCCATGGTCTTCCGTTCGAGTTCGCGAAACGTGGATTCGCCCCGTGTTTCGAAAATCCGCCGGATCGAGCAACCGGCATACGATTCGATCTCGACGTCCGAATCGACCCAGTGCCAGTTGAGCGCCGCCGCGAGCAGGGGGGCGACACTGGATTTGCCCGTTCCGCGATATCCCACAAGTGTGATGACCGACATGATCGTCCTCCCGTCCGCAGACGTGTGGTCAAACGGTGTCGTCGGGGGCGGTTCCCGCGAGTTGACGCTGTGATCGAGCTGTTCCTACCATGATCGTTGATCGAGTGGACACGGGCAATCGCTCGCGTTCGGTTCGAAGACCGACGGCGAACGGACTGCTGCAGGCGGCCGGTACGGTACAAGCCGTGTGGTGGTTGCATTCCTTCCGACCGATGTGACCGGTCCGAATGCGGAATTCGCGGGTGGTCTGTACGCCGGCGGTCGATATCCGAAACGGCGAGATCGTGCCTGGAAGAGAAGGTGACGGGAGTTCCGCACAGCGCCGGGGGCTGGAATCGGGCGGCGGTCGGCGGCGGCCGCTCATGAGATGATTCGGTGGAGTTGTGACTGATGCACTGGCTCGGCAAGGTCCTTGCGTGGTTGAACATCATCGGCTTTGGCGCCGCCGTCGTGCTGATGGGCCGAACGTTGCAGGTTCGCAACAGCTGGGCCAAGAAGGTTGCCGAAGCACGCGTCGAAGCGGAAAAAGGCGAGCCGGAAGTGCATCAGCGGCGCAAACGGCTGATCAAGCTGACCGACGAACTACAGATGGCGTTGCTGGGGTGGAATCGTTACTGGGACAACGTGACCGTGCTGAGAAGCCAGGCGACGCGTGGTGCGCTGGTCGTCCAGCTCGGCGAGAACCAGGGATTGCAGAATCAGCAGACTGTGTACGTGTTTCAGCCGGGAGCGGAATCGGGACAGGTGGAGTATGTGGGGGCGTTTCGGGTCACTCAGGTGGAAGAGAACCGCGCTGCAATGTCTCCGACGTGGCGACTGATCGAAGGTGAAGAGGTCGGATGGCGGTATGGTGCGGGGTGGCGGATCTGGGCGTCGATACCTCCATCGTCACGTCAGATGTTCAGCGACCTTGACGTGAACTTCGTATTGGCCACCGAGCGAAAACGGGCGCTGGAACAGGACCTGAAGTTGCAGAACGAATTGAAGAAGGAGGCGGAGCAGCAGCTTGCCCAGCGGATGGCGGAGTTGGTCGGTGGAGGCGATTTGCCGGCTGAAGTCGCGAAGGACCTTCCGGAGTACCTGGTGGTGGGGCTCGTCAATGCGATCCAGTCCGCGGAACAGGCGCGGAACGAGGCGTTGGTGCGTGTGGATCGCCTGCGACGTCAGATCAAGCGCACGGTGGAGCGCTACGAGCAGCTGCGTGACGAGAATCTGCGTCTGGCCGGTCAGTTGGCGGGTTCGCCGATTCCTGCGGCGGCGACGTCCGCTGTGGAAGGAAACTCGGCAGTGCCGGCCGCTGCGATCGGCTCGGTTGCAGCGAAGCCGAGCGCGGCCGATTGATCGGCCGCTTCGAGGCGCTCTGAAGCCGCCCCGTGTTCTTTCGTTCGCGCGGACACGCTTGTTTTGCCGGAATAAGCCGGTCGTGCGAGCGTGTCGCAAGCTACGGCGCGGAAACAATCATGGGCATTTACGACCGGGATTACACGCGGAAGGACACCGGTCTGCCGTGGGAAGAGGATCGGTACGCCGCGCCGAGCGGCTCACCGTGGACGGTGACCGCTCAGTTGATCGTGGTTTCGGTCGTAGCTTTTCTGCTGCAGTCGTTGTTCGTGCGGCGGACGCTCCAGGGTTCCGTGTCGTTGTTGGAGTTGTGGTTCGCTCTCTCTCCCCAGTCGCTGGCCGCCGGTCAGGTGTGGCGACTGGTGACCTACGCCTTTCTGCATGACCGGTACAGCCTGTTCCACATTATTTTCAACATGTTGTGTCTATGGTGGTTCGGCAAGTCGGTGGAGTCGATCTACGGCCGGCGGGAGTTTCTGCTGTTCTATCTGGCTTCGGCAGCGTTCGCCGGGCTCTCGTACTGTCTGGTTCAGGCGTTCGCCGGTTCGGCCGTTCCGGTCGTCGGGGCGTCTGGTGCCGTCATGGCCACGCTGATGCTGTATGCATTGCACTATCCGCGGCGGATGATCTACGTGTGGGGCGTGTTCGGCGTCGAAGCCCGCTGGTTCGTGGCGTTTCTGGTCGCGTTGAACGTATTCCCGATGTTGAACACTCTTCAGGGGGGTCAGGGCGGAGGAACGACGGCGTATGCCGCGCATGTCGGCGGCCTGCTGTTCGGGTATCTGTACCGCAAGGGCGGGTGGCGGCTTTCGGCAGCTTGGGAGAGTTGTGTGACATGGGCACGCCGAAGCTGGCGGCGCTTGCGGGGTCCGCGGCTGAGCGTGTACGTGCCACGGAGCGATGAATCAGAAGAGGATCCCGCCGAAGTCGACCGGCGGGTCGATGAACTGCTGGAGAAGATCTACCAGCAGGGGGAAGCGAGTCTGACTGACGAAGAACGCGATTTCCTGGCGCGTGCCAGCCGCCGCTATCGGGAGCGACGGACGCACTGAGGGCAGGAGCGGGGTGCGTACCGGGATGTCGGTGCCCGGACGGAGTCCGGCGCCGGGGCAAGGGGACGCAGAATGATCGTCCCCGTGGGCGTCATTCGGCGGGAATTTCGTTCAGAGTGTAATACGCTTCCCGATGCCACAGTGCTCGACCCTCCGCGGAGCGTACGCCGTCGAGGTGGAATTCGTGGACGTGGCCGCGTTTCAGCCCGTCGATGACCAGCCGGACACTGCGTCGATCGCCGGCGACGGTCGCCGAGAGAATCTCGGGCGTCGTGTGGTCGACTTCGGGGCTGCCATAGGAAGCCTGGAAGATGTACGTGTAGGTCTGCAGGGCATAAGACTTGGGATCGCCGGCCGACTGGGGGTCGACCGGTTTGGTGAAGGTCAGCTCGAAGCCATCGGGGCGTGCATGAATCTCATGCACTTCGAACGGGACTTTCCCGGTCCACGTGACCCGTTCGAGCGAATAGGGCTTGTTGCCGCGGGAACCCCAGCCACGATTGGTTCCGCCGACGAACATCACACCGTCTCGGGTAATCAGCACCGGTAGCGTTCCGGAGCCGAAGCCTTCCAGAAACGGGAAGCAGACGCCCTGGTAGCGACCGTTAACCTTTTCGAGATAGCACCGCATGACGGTGCTGAATGTCTGATCGCCGACGAACAACTGCGTGGGAAACGGGCCGAACTTGCCGCCGGACAAATCGCAGGCGATGCCGCTGGCCGATTGGCCCATCTTCTTGTAGGGGAACAGGATTGCCGGCGGGACGTATTGCGGAATTCGCTCGGCCTCGATGGCGATGCGGCTGCCGCTTTGCGGGTCCTTCGGCCGTGGTCCGATGGCGTTTGTGAGTTCGTACCACCGGTTGCCGGCGGGGTGTCCCTGGAACGATCCCGGCACCAGGTGTTTCAAACTGCAGGTGCCGTTCCACGGGCCCTGGTTGTCCGTGTAGAACATGTCTCCCAGATGGTTCATGCCGATGCCACCGGGCGAGCGGATGCCGCTGGCGGTCGGGATCATCTTGCCATCCGGCGTGACCCGGACACACCAGCCTCGGAACGGGGCCTGGCTGCTGAACGAGCCGGTCAGGCAGAGTACGACCCACAGGTTCCCCTCCCGGTCGAACTGCGAGCCGAAGGCGTATTCGTGATAGTCGCCGGTGATTCCCCAATTGTCGACCACGGTTTCGAACACATCCGCACGGCCGTCGCCGTCTTCGTCCTTCAACCGTGAGACTTCCGGCCGCTGCACGACGTACAGCCAGCCGTCGCGATAGGCCAGGCCGAGTACTTCGTGCAGGCCATGAGCGAAGCGGGTGAACCGGGCTTTTTCGATCGGACCGTGGACGGCGTTTTCGATGATGTAGATTTCGCCGCGCCGCGAGGCTACGGCGATTCTCCCACCGGGCAGCTCGCACAATGCGCTGGCTTCGAGGTAGGCGTCTTTCGGGATCGGCAGCGGCTCGATCACATAGTATTCGGCCTGTTGCGGGTCGGCCGCCCGGGCCGCCGTGCCGGAGGCAATGCCGCTTGCGATCAGAGTCGTGATCACAATGAGTACCGCGCAGAGAACGCCGGCGCGACGATGTCGATGCGAAAGGGTGGCGATGATCATATGCGTCGTTCCGTTTGCTCGGGAGGAATCGTGCCAGCCCCTGCTTGCGGAAGGCACTCCCAGCCAGCGGGGGCGCTGGTAATCACCAGACGTATTCCTGGACGATGGTCAGCGGTTTGCGAACCGCGCCCAGCGATAGGATCAATTCTTGCCGTCCTCCGACCTGTCGCAACTGCGGTTGGACGGGCGCGTGGACGCGGATGCGGAGCATTTCGTCCACGACGAACCATCCATCCTGATCCTGCGTGATGAGTTTGCCGGCCGCGGCTCGGTAGAACAGCCGCTGCTCGGCATTGGGGCCGTGCAGCGGTGTGACGCGGAGTGTCCGTTTCAGACCGGGTTCGAACCGTGTCGGCAGCGGATCGCAGTGGTCTTCGACCCGTACGCCATCGACTTCGTAGAGGAACGTCGGTCGGCGGAGCTTGTCCAGCCGGTAGCCGCGGAAGCGGTTGCCCAGTGCCTTGGCGGGTTTTTCCGGCCAGGGCTGGTCCGGACCGGAGAGGACGGCGAATGCCGCTCCGCGGGGGAGCGAAAGCACATGGTCGCCCAGCGGCGGCTGAAAGCCCTGGCCGCGGCCTGTCCAGTGTCGGCCGGCGTCGATGAAGGCGTTGTGCCAGATCAGCGCCAGTGAGAGGTCGTCGGCGTCGAAAGCCAGATTCACCTTTTCGGGGTAGCCGACTGCGATACCACGGGGATGCAACCCTTCGATGAAGTTGCGGTAGATGATCGGTTCGTCCTTCGGAACCAGCACCATCTTCTCGGGAATGAGTCCTTTGGGAATCGCCGCCTTCGGGCCGTCGCTGAGATAGACCCACACCGCGTGGATCTGGGCGTGCGCATCGCCTCCCAACACATCGGGAATGGTGGAGCGGCCGAACGGCCAGGCGGCGGGCATGCGGGTGCCGGGACGGAAGGCCTGTGGATCGAGGAGGTAGCGATGGAACCAGTCCGATCGCAGTCGCCGCGACATGGTCGTCAGATCGATGGCCTGGATCCCGGTGGCCTTGTATTTGCCGAAGTTGTGACATTTGATGCACGAGAGCGCGTCGGCTCCCACCAGATGCCGACCGATCGCCTTGATGCGGTGTACAGGCAGGTCGATCCTGGGGATCACCGCGGCATTCTTTTCGTCGGTAGCGGCGAACGAGTCGACCAGGTGTCCGACGTTCTGCCGTCCGAAGCGGGGCATCCGGGTTCGCATGTAGGGGCGGTCGGCGGCGCCGTTTTCGAACAAATGGGCCATCCAGTCCTTCCGCAGTTTGTCGCCCACGCCGGTCAACGTGGGGGGAATCCGCCCTTCGTCTCCCATTTCCTTGATCACGCCTTCGAAAAACGGGTTGCGGTCGAATTCGACACCGCCGATGCCGTTGCGGTCGTGACATGCATAACAGTTGAACCGGGCCATCGTGAGATGGTTGACCAGTTCACCGGCCGGCTTGGGGAGGGCTGCGGCACGGACGGCGGCGATCAATGCGACCAGAGCGCGGCGCTGCGGTTCGGACAGTGAATAGTCCGGAACCTCCGCGGGGGGCTTGGGGGCCAGACAGCCGACGGGTGCCGGCTTCAGTGAAGCGAAAGGCTTGGCCGCACGACGGTTCTGCAGCGGCTTTCCGCCGGAGGTCTTGCGATGGCACGCCGCGCAGCCCAGTTTTTCGAAGTGCTCCTTACCGGCGGGGATCAGGTCGCGCCGGAGTGTGAACGGTTCTTCCCCCGGCAAAGTGGGCTCCAACTCGATCGGCTCGGGAGTGGCGGTGACGAACGAGATGAGCGATTGTTGCGGCAGTCCGGGACCGGCGATTTCGACCGTGAGCACTTCTTCTCCGCCGCGTTCGAAGTAGTCGACGGCAATCGGATGGACACCGGCGGTCAGCCTCAGACTGGTCGATCGCTTTGAGTACGGGTGGATGCCGTCGACCTCCAATACGGCTCGGCCGTCGATCCACAGGCGGCTGCCGTCGTCCGAACCGAGCGCGAACTGGTATTTCCCAGCGGTCGGGATGTGCAGAAAGCCTTCGAACCGCAGGCCGAAGTCGTCTTTCCGACCGGCCAACGACAGATCGAAGCCGCCCGCGACGCCTTCGGCCGTCGGCCGGAGCTTTGTGAAGTCCGGCAGCTTTTCCCACACTCCGTGATAGGCCCGGTACTTCAGGGCGTCGCGGGCCGCCGCCGGCCCACCGGCCAGGTAGTTTGCCAGATCGCGCGCCTGCTTGTCGTCGAGCGGGAAACGCGGCATCCGAGCGGACGGACGTGTCGCATGCGGCTGTTTCAGGAACCGCTGCAGTCCCAGAATGTGATACTTGCGGGCCAGATCCCCCAGCGGCACGCTGGTGGGCAATTCCGCCGTCGGGTGGCCCGGTAAACCGTGGCAGGCCACGCAACCCAATTGGCGAAACAGTGCCTTTCCTCGCGACGCCGCCGCGACGACGGGCGCGTTCGGCACACTCGTGCCTTCGGCCATGAGGAAATGCGTGATCGCTTCCGTCGCCGCGCGCCGCTCCGCGGGGGGCAGATGGCGAGCCACGGTGGGCATGGTCGTTCCGGGTTTCGCGGACTGGGGCGCTTCGACGAAACTGCGGACGAACTGCGGTCGCAGGCGGTCGCCCAGCTGGTCCAGCACCGGGGCCTGCTTCGTCTGAAGCAGCTCGGCAAGGTCACCGGCGGCGGCATGGCACGAAGCGCAATTCAGCTCGCCGGCCAGGAGCAGACCGGCGACGACCTCGGCAGGCGTGTTCAAATCGGGACGCACCGGGCGGGGCGGAAGGTCCTCTTCGTCGAGTTCTTCGGCGATGGGCCCCAACTGGCGTTTGGCGAGCCGTTCGGCAAACGGCCCGTAGAAGCGCTCGAAACCGGGAATCATGGGATGGTCGAAGTCGACCGCGGGTACATCGGTCGCGTCGCGCGCGGTTGACGGCGGAGCGTCGTCGGCGCGTTCGAGAGGCTTGCCGTCGGCGGCTCGGAGTGCCTCCACAGGCGGAACGACCAGCATCCAGCCGGAGACGAGAACGAGTATCGAAGCGGGGAGAAATCGTCTGAGCATATGAGCAACTTTCGATGAAATGCCGAAGGCGCAGAGCCAATTCGCGCTTCCGCGGCGATGGATGGAAAGCGTTCGTGGGGCGGGCCGGAGTTCATCGAGGAAACGGCCAGCTCGCATGTGCCGTGGGGGCGATTGCTGCTGCGGTACGAGTCGGTGGGGGCGGGTCCGCCAAGCCCGATCGTATGGGCCGGGCCCCGCGTGGCAGGCTTGCTGCGGATGCGCAGTGTAGGCCGATGTTCGCTGCGGTGGCAAGTTGCCCGGAACGCCTCCGGGGGCAGAACCTGCACGACACGGGTACCAAAGCGGGTGCGGAGCGGCACATCGGAAATCGCGGGCCGCATCGAGCCGAAAGCGTGATGCGGGTGCACAGGCGGAGATGCACGTCAGACGTGCGTGTATGGCAGCGGTTCACGCCTGAGTCGAAGCGGGTGGCGGACTCCGACTGCGTCGCCGACGGCCGAATCCGTCACGCGGCACGGGAGCTTCGGCCGTTCGCAGGGTTGTCGGCAGGCGGGATGGCACGTGGTCGCTGTCGGTCCGGGGCAAAGTAACGGTCCGCCCGTTCGGTCACCGCGTCGATGTGACGCTGTACACGGTCGATCTCCCGGTCGACTTCCTCCCGCGACAGGTTCGGGGGAACGTAGATCGGATCTCCGGTGATGACCACCAGGCGGGCGAACGGCTTGGGGACGATAAGGTCCGTCCAGTTCCCGCGGAACACCCACGCGCGGTCACAAGCGCAGGCGATGGGGATGATTCCGCGGCCCGAACGGGACGCGAGGTAGACCAAACCGGGCTTGATCCGCCGGCGTGGACCGCGTGGTCCGTCCGGTGTGAGAACCATGTGATCGTTGCGCAGTACCTGCAGCAGTTCCCGGACCGCTTGTGTTCCACCGCGGTTAGTGGAACCGTGAACGATCCGGATGCCCAATGCCGCCAGCGTGTATGCGACATAGGCACCGTCGAAATGACGGCTGACCAACGCCGCTCCACGGCTGGGCTTGCCCGCGAAGGTCGGCAAGATCAGTTGGTCGTGCCATACGGAAAAGATGAATCGCTCCTTCAGGACGTCGTCGTACGGGTACGTCCCGGGTGCGAACTCGTAGCGAATCCGCAGCGTGCGATACAGCATCCGCATGGCGGCGACGCCCAGTCGTGCCGCCAGCCAGATGATGAAGCGATTGCGGATCTTCAGACGCATGGCCGAGCTGGTCGAAAGTTTGCTGCGGGAAAGACGCCCGCCGGATCGGTGGGACGGGCTAGGGCCGAGCGGGCGGTGAACGGGGAAACGGTGCGGGAACGCGGTCCCGCGTGCGGTTGATTCGCGACCGCACGGTGACGTCGCGGATCGTAGTCGGCGGCCCGCATGCGGCAAACAGCAATCGTGGACGCTTCGAGACACACGCGGATCCGGGAGCGAAGCCGTCGGCTGCTCGGTGGAGGGCCTGCTC
>RFHO01000296.1 GCA_003696385.1 Planctomycetota bacterium
GAACTGGGGACGGTCAGCAATCTGGTGACCTTCAACCGGCTCGGTGTGCTGCCCACGGCGGGTTTTCAACGGACGACGTTCGCGCACGCCGAACGATTCGATCCACAACGGCTGCGAAAACAGTTCGAACACGTGCGGACTTCCTGTGCCGCCTGCACGATCGGCTGCGAACACATTTTCCGGCCCAAGCGAGACATGTCGAACGGCGCCCGGCTGGAGTACGAAAACCTCTTTGCCCTGGGCCCGCTGTGCGGCGTCGACGATCCGGAAACAGTGATTCGAGCCTCGCAGTTGTGCGACCATTTTGGACTGGACACGATCAGCACCGGAGTCACGATCGCCTTCGCGATGGAATGCGCCCAGCGCGGCTGGTGGGACGCGTTTCCCGTTCGATTCGGGGACGCAGCGGGCGTGCTGGAGTTGATCCCGGCGATCGCGCGGCGGGAAGGCGTCGGTGCCCTGCTGGCCGAAGGCACCCGCCGTCTGGCCCGCCGGATCGGACCGCAGGCGGAGCGATGGGCTCCGCACGTGAAGGGACTCGAGCTGCCCGGCTACGATCCGCGTGCGTTGCAGTCACTGGCGTTGGGCTTTGCCGTCGCCGCCCGCGGCGCGGATCACAACCGGTCCGGGGCCTATCAGGCGGACTTTTCCGCAGAAGTGGATCGTTTTCACGCGGATGAACGTTCCGTCCGCCGTGCCATCGAAACCGAGGACGAAGCGGCGTTGATGGATTCACTGATCCTCTGCAAGTTCATCCGGCACGCATTGCAGGACCGCTGGACCGATTTCGCCGCGATGCTGGCGGCGGTGACCGGCTGGGACGTGACGGCGGCCGAGCTGCGGACGACGGCGCGGCGGATCGTCGATACGAAGAAGCGCTACAACGTGTGGCTCGGCTGGACCCCTGCCGAGGATCGATTGCCGGAGCGCTTCCATTGTGAACCGGTGCCGGACGGTCCGGCCGCCGGTGCCGTCATCGATCGCGAACGGTTCGCCGAACTGCTCCGCTGCTATTACCGCCTCCGCGGTTGGTCGGAGGACGGCTATCCACCGGAACGGCCCGCCGGCGGTTGAGACGCCGCATTCGGAACGCCGACCGCGCACCGTGCCCCGCGCGCCGGACCGCAGGACGAACAGCGTGACCGTCACAGGGCGTTCTCGGTTGCACGCCCGTGGGTTTTCCGCGAGCCTTTCGCCGAAGTCGCGGCGCGGCCCCGTTTCGTCGCGCAACGTGAAGCCGCCGCCGGGCGGCCGAGCATTTCCGCGGACCGCAACCGCAGCACACGCGAGTCCATTGACCGATGAGCGAATCTCCGCGTTTTTTCAACCGGGAGCTGAGCTGGCTGCAATTCAACCGCCGGGTGTTGGAAGAAGCCCAGTCCGCGGAGAACCCGCTGCTGGAGCGGGTTCGTTTTCTGTCCATCACCGCGTCCAATCTGGACGAGTTCTTCATGGTGCGGGTGGGCAGCCTGCAGATCCTCGTCGAACAGGGCAACGACCAGCCGGACCCTTCGGGCATGACGCCGCGGGAACAGCTGGCGGCAATCCGCCGGGAAGTCACCGAGTTCGTTCGTCTGCAATACGCCTGCTACAACGAAGAGCTGCAGCCGAGGCTGCGTACCGAAGGCATCCGACGACTGAAGCCGGAGGATTGGACGGCCGAGCAGGCGGCAACGGCGGAGCGCTTGTTCTTCGACGAACTGTTCAGCGTGCTGACCCCCCAGGCAGTGACCGGAGCCGAAGACTGGCCGCTGCTGATCGGCGGAACGATGAACCTGTGCGTGCGGTTGGCGGCAGACGCCGGCGGTGAAGACCGCTTCGCGCTGATTCCGTTCGGCCGCGGTCTTCGCCGCTTCGTCACTCTGCCGGCCGCACGCGCCGAGTACCACTGGATGCTGGTCGAAGACCTGGCCGTCGCGTTCATCGAACACTTTTTTCCCGGTGAGACGATCCTGGAAGCCGTGCCGTTTCGAATCACGCGGAACGCCGATTTGAGTGTTCAGGAGGACGAAGCCGCGGACCTGCTGGCGGAAATGCAGCAGGTCCTCGATGAGCGGAAGGAGAGCGCGTGCGTGCGGCTGGAGGTCGACGCCGCCGCTTCGGACGCCACGCTGCATCTGCTGCAGCGGGCGCTGGGAGCGGACGACGACCGCATCTATCAGATCCCCGGTCCGCTGGACCTGGCGGACTTCGCCGAACTGAGTCGCGTTCCCGGCGACAAGCGGCTGTTCTTCCCCGCCTGGCGGCCCAGATCCTCGCCGGAGATCGATCCGCAGCGTTCGATGTTCGAGAACGTCGCGGAGCACGACATTGTGCTGTATCACCCCTACGAGGCGTTCGATCCGGTCGTCCGTCTGCTGCAGGAGGCGGCGCGGGATCCGGACGTTCTGGCCATCAAGCAGACCTTGTACCGGACGGCTCCCGACAGCGCCATCGTCGCGGCGCTGATCGAGGCGGCGGAAAACGGCAAACACGTCACGGCCATCGTGGAGCTGAAGGCCCGCTTCGATGAGGCCCGAAACATCCGCCGGGCCAAGGAACTGGAACGAGCCGGCGTCCAGGTCTTCTATGGAGTGAAGCGACTGAAAACGCACGCGAAAGTCTGCATCATCGTCCGCCGCGAAGCCCACGGGATTCAGCGCTACATCCACTTCGGCACCGGCAACTACAACGAACAGACGGCCAGGCTGTACACGGACATCAGCCTGCTCACCGCAGACCACGAACTGGGCTCCGACGCCGTCGCAGCCTTCAACGCCATCACCGGTTACTCGCAGCCGCAGAGGTTCCGCCAATTGGACATGGCGCCGTTGGGGTTGCGAACCCGGTTGCTGGAACTGATCGACGGCGAGCGACAACGGGCGGTGTCCGGTCAGCCTGCGCGCATCCGCGCGAAGATGAATTCCCTGGTGGATCCCGAAATCATCGATGCCTTGTACGCCGCCTCGTCCGCCGGCGTGGAAATCCTGCTGAACGTGCGGGGCATCTGCTGCCTGCGTCCGCAGGTTCCCGGTTTGAGCGAGACGATCACCGTCACCAGCATCGTGGGACGCTTTCTGGAACATGCCCGGATCTTTCACTTCCATCGCGGCGGTGACGACGTGTTCTTCATTTCGAGTGCCGACTGGATGCCGCGCAATCTCGACCGTCGTGTGGAACTGCTGGTGCCGGTCAACGACGCACGCAACCGCGAGCGGCTCAACGAGATCCTCGACGTCACTTTCCGGGACAACTGCCGAGCCCGCGTGCTTCAGCCGGACGGCTCGTACGTACGACGCCAACCCGCTCCGAACGAACCACCGATCGATAGCCAATGGTGGTTCTGCGAACTGGCCCGGCGACGGGAGCGCGATGCACACAGGTTGCGTGACGTGGCGTTCGAACCGCACCGTGCTCCGGCCGATTGATCGTGCCGGCGGCGTCCGCCGACGCCGGCTTCGACGCCTCGAAAGAATCCGGAATGCAGTGCCCTGCTGCGGGCGACGACGCGGTGCGTTCCGCAATTCGCCCCCAGCCGGATTGCGACCGTGCAGCGGTCCTCGCAGGCGCGATTCACCAAACTACGGCGGATCCGCCGGATGCATCCAAGAGGAGAAGCACGAGATGATTCTCGACCAGTTCCGTCTGGACGGACGGGTGGCTCTGGTGACCGGAGCTTCCCGCGGCCTCGGGCAGGCCATGGCGAAAGCGCTGGCCGAAGCAGGAGCCGATATCGCGTGTGTCAGTCGTTCGGGAAACGATGCCGCTACGCGAAACATCGTCGAACTCTGTGGTCGACGATTCGTGGGGCTGACCTGTGACCTGACCGTCCCCGAACAGCGCCGCGGACTGGTTCAGCGGGTGGTCGACGCCTTGGGCAGGATCGACATCCTGGTCAACAACGCCGGTATCGGAACACGACACGCTCCGGAGGAGTACCCGCTGGTGGAATTCGAAACGCTGTTGCAGGTTCACCTGACGGCCGTGTTCGACCTCTGCCAGCAGGCGGCTCCGTTCATGTTCCGGCAGGGCCGCGGCAAGATCATCAACATCGGGTCGGTGATGACCTTCGAAGGCGGATTGAACATCCCGGCCTATGCGGCGGCCAAGCACGGCATCGCCGGGTTGACCAAATCGCTGGCCAACAGCTGGTCACGTCGCGGCATCAACGTGAATTGCATCGCGCCCGGATACTTCGAGACCGACATGGCCGGTCCGCTGCGTGACGACCCGGTGCGGGGCCCGCAGATTCTGGACCGCATTCCGTGCGGCCGGTGGGGCGATCCGGACGAGCTGGGAGGCGTCGTGGTGTTTCTGGCTTCGAACGCTTCGAACTACATGCACGGCAGCGTGGTCGTCGTCGACGGCGGCTGGCTGGCCCGCTGAGGCACCCTGACGCAGCGCGACGCCCCCGTCCGCGGCAGAGCCGGCAATCCGGCACTCCGGTCGCGCAAGGACTTCCCGGCCGACCGCAACCGTACGTCGCGATCGGCCTCATCGCCCGGGTCACTCCCGACGACCGGCGTCCCCACCGTCCGATTGGGGATGACGTCGACAATCAAATGCGGTATACCCGGCGGCAAAGCGGCCAGGCCAGAATCGAAGGAGCGACACCGGATGGGCGTGCCTTTTTCGCAGATGTGGACGGTGGCCACCTATGTCCTGAAGAACGAACTGCTCGGCCGCAAGCGGTATCCGCTGGTACTGATGCTGGAGCCGCTGTTCCGCTGCAATCTCGCCTGTGCCGGCTGCGGCAAGATTCAGTATCCCCCCGAGATCCTTCGCCGCCAGCTCACCCCTGAGGAGTGCTTCCGGGCCGTCGATGAGTGCGGCGCACCGATCGTCTCGATCCCCGGCGGCGAACCGCTGCTGCATCCCCAGATTGACCAGATCGTCGCCGGACTCGTTGCACGTCGGAAGTATGTGTATCTGTGCACCAACGCCCTGCTGCTGGAAAAGCACCTGCACCGTTTTCAGCCCAGCAAATACCTGTCGTTCTCCGTGCATCTGGACGGCCCGCAAGCGGAGCACGATCGCGCCGTTTGCCGGGAAGGCGTCTACGAAGTCGCGGTGCGGGCCATTCGGACGGCTATCCGGGCCGGGTTTCGTGTCACCACCAACTCCACTTTTTTCAACACGGCCGACCCGGAAACCTGTCGGCGGTTCTTCGATGAACTGATGGAGTTGGGCGTAGAAGGCATGATGATTTCGCCGGGCTATCCGTACGAAAAGGCCCCCGATCAGGAACACTTCCTGCACCGGCAGGAGACGATGGCGCTGTTTCGGCGGATTCTGGGTGGGCGTCGGCACCGCTGGCGGTTCAACCAGTCCCCACTGTTCCTGGAGTTCCTGAAAGGCAACTTCGACCTGGAATGCACGCCGTGGGGCAATCCGACGTACAACATCTTCGGATGGCAACGGCCGTGCTATCTGCTGGATGAAGGATACTGCGCCACGTTCCGCGAACTGCTGGAGACGACCGACTGGTCGGCCTACGGCCACCGCAGCGGCAATCCCAAATGTGCCGACTGCATGGTCCACAGCGGCTACGAACCGTCGGCCGTCCGGGCGACCTTCCGTTCCCTGCGCGGCCTATTGGCAACGTTGCGGGTCATGATCTTCGGCAGCCTTCCCATGCGCCCGCTTTCCGCCCCAGACGTCGCCGCCGGTCCGTCGAGCGTCTTGTCACGGCACGCAGCCGGAGAGCTGGTGCCACTCCAGAACTTCATTGAGCAGCCCGTGGAAGCCTCCGCCTCTCCCGGTTCCACGTCGCCGCCCGTTCCGGCAGCGCCCGACGCGGCCTGACCCCCGCGGCGCTTCCCCCGCGCCGCATTCGTTGTAATTGCGACAATCAGCACCGCCGCAAGCCTCTATCGCTCGCCGCGTCCCGAATCCACAGCTCACGACTGGCCAGCCGAATCTACCCTGTAGGGGCGCCAGGCCGCGACGCTCCGTCCATTGCCGACCGCGCGGCCCAGCTGCTCGCCCGTCGCGGAAAGGCCGCCGTCCGACTGCACACGAGGACTCGCCGCCTCTGCGCTCAATCGACCGACACGCGCTCGCCACGCCGAACGCCGTTTCCCCCCCGCGGCACATGGCAACCCGCGTGGAAACGGAAAACGCACGCCGCCACGAGGAAGCCCCGATGTCGACCAGCGTGCATGGAACGATTCGACACGCCCCGAGCAGCGCTCGACCGGCGACCACCGCCGAGCCAAACGCCGCATCCGGCGGTCCTCTTGCCATGGTCGTTCGCCGGCAGACGGTCCGGTGGGCTCTGCTGGCGGCGATTGCCGTTCTGCTGGTGCTGAGCACACTCGGCCAGATGGCACAGCGTGTCTTCGGTCTGGGCACGATGTTCGGGTTGGTCCGGTTGTTCTATGTCGATGCGGAGCGCAACGTCCCGACGTTCTATTCGTCACTGGCGCTGCTTTTGGCGTGTGGGTTGCTGGCGATCGTCGCAGCCGAACGGCGCCGTTGCGGCGATCGCTTGTGGATTCACTGGTCGTGGCTGTCGGTCCTGTTCCTCCTCTTGGCGGCGGACGAGTTCATCGGATTCCATGAAATGCCCATCGAGCGGCTACGGCGGCTGTGGGACGCTCACGGCCTGCTGTACTTCACCTGGGTGGTTCCCGGGGCGGCCTTCGTCCTGTTGGTGGCCATCGCTTCGGCCCGCTGGCTGCTGACGCTGCCGCGGGCAGTTCGAAACCGATATGTTGTCGCTGCAACCGTGTTCGTTACGGGAGCCATCGGCGTGGAAATGCTCAGCGGCTGGGTCGCCGAGTACCGCGGTGAAGACACGGGAATCTACGCCGCGGTCGTGACGGTCGAAGAGGCGTGCGAAATGCTCGGCGTGTGGATTTTCATCGACGCCACGCTGCACTTTCTGGAACGACTCGGCACGTCGGTGACGATAACGTTCGATCACCAACCGCGGAGCACCGACGGCAGAGGTGTGGATCGCTGGGCAGACCTGGCCGATGCGTCCGCACGACTGAACGCACCGTGTGCGCAGCAGCGACCGGCGCAGCCGGTGGCGACCCGCAATGGGAGATGACGCTCGGCCGCGCCCGGACGCTTTCCCGGCGGATCCGCCGCCGACAGAATCGGCATCTGATGCCGTGCCGCCATCGGCTGTGCATCCCCTGCGGCCGGGCGAGGCCTGCAGCCACGGCCGCTCATTCGGAGACGGGACGAGCACTGGATACGGTGATCGCCCCGACCGATTCGAAAGGAGTTCGCGATGCGCGTGGTGACCTTCGGGGAGGTCATGCTGCGATTGTCTCCACCGGGATTTCGCCGCATTCGTCAATCGATTCCCGGCACGCTGGAAGCGACGTTCGGCGGCGGTGAGTTGAACGTGGCGGTGTCGATCGCCGTGCAGGGGGGCCAGGCGGCATTCCTGACCGCCGTGCCGGACAACGTCATCACCGATTGCCTGCTGCAGGAACTCCGCAAGCTCGGCGTGGATGACCGACTGGTACTGCGTCGGCCCGAAGGCCGCTTCGGGGTGTACTTTGTCGAAACCGGCGCCGACCAGCGGGGAGGCACCGTCACCTACGACCGCAGCGGCTCCACCGTTTCATTGCTGGACGGCACCGCCTATGACTGGGAGGCCGCGTTCGCGGACGCCACCTGGTTCCATGTGACGGGGATCACGCCGGCACTCAGTGCAGCGGCGGCACACGCAGCGAGCGCGGCCGTCCACGAAGCACGCCGCCGCGGGCTGACCGTCTCCTGCGACCTGAATTTCCGCAAAAAGTTGTGGCGGTGGGATCCGCAAACACCGCCGGTCGCGCTGGCCCGCCGGGTGATGCGTGCGCTCGTCAGGCAGGTGGACCTGCTGATCGCCAACGAGGAAGACGTCCAGCTCGCACTGGGTATCGACGCCGAAGGGACCGACGTAGAGTCGGGACGCCTGAATGTGCGCGGTTACGAATCGATGGCCCGCACGATCACCGAACGGTTCGATGTGGGACGGGTGGCGATCACGCTGCGTGAAAGCCTTTCCGCCAGCCACAACAATTGGGGTGCGATGCTGTACGAAGCGGGTGCCGATCGTTGCTGGTACGCGCCCACCGACGAAGCCGGCACGTACCGGCCGTACGCGATCGCCCACATCGTGGACCGCGTCGGCGCGGGCGATTCCTTCGCCGGTGCCCTGATCTTCGCACTGCAGACTCCGGAACTGGCGGATCCGGAAACCGCGCTCCGCTACGCGGTGGCGGCCAGTTGCCTGAAACACACCATGCCGGGCGATTTCAACTATGCCACGCGGGCGGAAATCGAGGCGCTGATGCGCGGCTCGGCCAGCGGTCGCGTGCAACGCTGATCACGATCGTTCGGCGGCGGCAAGAGCCGGTGGTCATCTGGCCGTGCGTGCGAATGCTACCAGACAAACGTCATCCCGCGGTGCGTTGCCTGCGGCGAAGCTTTCCACCGACTCCAGGACTCGTTCGCACGCTTGCTGGGCGGAGCGGGCGCCGCTGACGGCGTCGCGGATCCGCGTCTCTCCGAACAGCTCGCCTTGTTGGTTGCGGGCCTCGCTGATCCCGTCAGTGAACAGCAGCACGCCCTGCCCCGGTTGAATCGAAAGCTCGACCTGCTTGTATTTCCACGTCGGCTCGACGCCCAGCGGCGGGCCGCTCGTCTCGTCGTTACCGATGGCCTGTACCTCGTTACGGCCCGCGGTCCACAGCAGCGGCGCGGGATGGCCGGCATTGACCAGTTGCAGCGTGTGATTGGCAGGGTTCAACACGCACAGCGCAAACGTGACGAAACGGCCGGCCAGAACGCTCTGGCTGAGTTCGACGTTCAACCGTTGCACGGCCTTCGCCGGCGACGATTCGGTAACCAGGCTGTAGCGGACGTCCGCACACAGTCGCGCAACCAGCAATGCCGCCGAAACGCCCTTTCCCGCCACGTCCGCGGTGGTGATGGCGATCCGCCCGTCGGCCAGCCGCAGATAACCGAAGTAGTCGCCTCCCACTTCGTCCGCCGCACGATAGAAGTCGCAGAACTCATAACCGCTCACCTGCGGCCTTTGCCGCGGCAGCAGATGCAACTGCACTTCCCGGGCCGTCTTCAGCTCCTGTTCGCGCCGGTCCAGCCGCAACAATCGACGGTGCAGCCGGGCGTGTTCGATGGCCTGCCCCGCCAGCCGGGCCACATTCGCAAGCACGTCCAGATCGTTCTCCGAAAACTGCTTGCCGACGTGGTGCGTATCCAATTCGATCAGGCCGATCGTGCTGCCGTTCGGGGCAGTCAACGGCGCGCACATCATCGAGCGGATTTCCAGTTCGGCGACGCTGTCGCTGGCCACGAAGCGGCTGTCTTCCTTGGCATCCACGCTCAGGATCGCCTGGCCCTCATCCATCACCTTTCGGGCGACGGTCCGGCTGATCACGTACGGTTGCTGGGCAGCAGACGGCACGCGGGTGTTTTTCACGGCCATGGGGCGCAGCCGCCCGGTCTGCTCGTCCGCCAACAGGATGCATCCCCGATCCGCCTGCGGAAAGATGCGGAAAATGCCATCGAGAATTCTCGGCAACAGCTTCTCGATGTGCAGGGTGTCCCCAAGTGACTCCAGAATCTGCAACAGTGCCCGCAGCTTCTGGGCGGCATTGACGTCCGCGCGATTGACCGGTTCCTGCACCGCATTGATTGTCGTCAGGATCGTCGAGGGACGTTCTTCGGTGTCCACCGAGATTTCGTCCCCTTCGAATCGGAACACGATGCCTTCGATGTCGATCTCGTCACCGGTCGACAATCGCACGGCCTGCTCGATCATCGCTCCGTTGACGCGCGTCCCGTTCTGACTGCCGAGATCCTCCACGAAGAACGCCTCGCCGCGCCGCACGATCTGCGCATGCTGCCGCGACACGGTCGACTCCGACAACACGATGTGGCATTGCGGATGCCGGCCGATCACCGTGCGCGTGCGCTCCAACGCGTATTCACGACCTTGCTGGTCGCCCGTAAGCCCTCTGAGCAATGCCATCCACGTCCTCCGCGGCTTCGGCCTGCGCCCGGACCTGCGTGTCCAGCAATACCGTCTGCCGGCGACCGATGGCCGCACGTTCGGGTCGCGAAGCCGGCCAGGGCGCCGCTGAATCCCGACACCCCGTAAGGGCGCGGCCATAATCCCCACGGTCCGCAACAGAACCGGGAGGCTTGCATCTGCTGCAACTTCCCGCGCTCCGCCGCCGACCGTGCGCAGCATACGCCCGTCCGCCTCCGGCTCCAATGCGAATGCGCCCGGCGCGAGCCCGACCCGTGCGTGCGGCCGTTACGGTCGTATTCCCAATCGACCGCCGACCGCTCTTCGTCCAACTCGGCCGGTCACTGTTCCGGGACCACAACCTCGGACGCCCGCACGACGTCCGCAGGGCATCGAGCACCGGCGGATCACGAAACATTCACCGAACCGACGCGTCTGATCGCTCCGCCGCCTCCGGCAGTTCCGGGATCGCCCGCAGTCCGAACTGCTTTTCGTCGACCGGGCTCGCAGAGTGCCCGGCTTTGCGCCGAAAGCTTCAGACAGCCGCCGCTGTCGATACCGCCGGAGCGGACCACCTCGCAGACCGCGCCGTCGTGCCGGGCATTGACCGTCGCCGACAGCACATCCCAGGGCCCGCCGGCCGGCCGCGCGGAGGCCTGCAATCCGGTTGCGCGGATGAGTCCGGACTCCGCGCCCAGCATGAATTCGAACAAACGGGACGGGCCGCCCGACCGCCGGACAGCGTCGATCCGCGCAGGTGGAAACCGGATCGCGGAAGACGTCCGACGTGCTTCGGAACAGCGCGACTGCGCGAAACCACCGCAGATCGGAACGAACTGTCGTTCACACAGCGTTCGCCGGCATGGGAAGGGCGTCGCGGCCTGCCGTCCGTGTGTCCCAACCACTCACCCGGACAAACCGGTCAGCCGAATGCAAAGCGATTGACAAAGCTGGCGTGAACTTCACTCCAAGAGACAAAAGGCGCTGCTTCCACAGACAACACCGCACTGCGGGACCGATCGGCGGCCGACGCCCCATGGCCGCGCACGATCCACCGCACGGCCGCGCTTGTCGCAAGGGAAGACGCCTTCCGCGGCCAGCCGGTGGAGTAGGCGGGCACTCCCGACAAAGCCGTCGCGCCCCGCGTACCGGCAGAGCCCGATCAGCTTCCTTCTTCCTTGGCCTTCTTTTTCTTCTTCTTGCCGACCACGATCTTCGGCACGCGGACCTTCGGCAGTCCCAGCGGACTCATGCCTTCCTGCCAGCGGTCCTGTTCCATCAGCTTGGCAATCCGTTCGTGCCGCTTCAGGACATTTCGTTGACGCAGCAGTCGGCCAGCGCTCTTCAGGCTTCGATCGATACTCATGCCAACAACCCCTGTCGTGTTTCCCGCCATCACCGCTGCCGCGAAGGGGCAGATCCGTCACTGCCGCAAAGGCAATACGCTTCGGTCGCGCGAATCGCGGCCGCCGGTGCTCTGCGAAGCACGGCGAATCGCCTCCCCTGGACACAACAACCCCACCCGCGTCGCGAACGCGGCGGCCGTCGCGCAGAAGGTCGCGATTTTAAAGGCACGATCGCGGCGTTGCAAACGGCGAGACAGACGTGATGGCATTCAAGAAACGACCGCCGACCGCTCCGCGCCGCGCGCGAATCTGGAGAATCTGCGAAAAATCGCGAACTCACACAGGCTGCAAATGGCAGAGAAACCGCATGCATTTTCGCCGTCGAAGGCGTCCATACGCCATTGCAGCCTGCAATGACCGACGCGGGTATCCGCACCGTGCGTTTCCTTCCTGTCCGACCAGCTCTTCGGAGTGTCGCGTGTGACGCCGCGCTGGGGCCCGAAAACGCAGAGGACCGCGGTGAATCCGCTGAAATGGCCATGGAGGGTCGGTCGATGCCCGACGAAGCGGGCAGTACGTCCGTGGTCTTCGCCCTTCCTTCTGGGACCAGTGCCGTATGGTCGCGTGGTTTTATTCCCGCTACAGCACGGGACTGCTCGTGCTGGCCCTTCTGGTGGGGGCCTTTCTGACGCATCAGGCGCTCACGCTTCCGGCTGACAACAGCATCGAAGCCTGGCTGGACCAGCGGTCTGCGGCGTATCAGGTTTACGACGAATTCAAGGCGTTCTTCGGCGCCGAAGAAGTGATTCTGATCGCCGTCCGTCTGGACCGACCCTACGACGAGATTCCCGAGGCCGACCGGGAGTTGCTGCAGTCCCTGTGTGAACGGCTGCGCGCGTTGCCGGGCATCCGCTCGTGCTGGACACCGGAAGACGTGATCGCCCGGATGGCCGAGCGGCGTGTCCCGCGGGCGGAAGCCGAGCAGCGGTTGCGTGGGCTGCTGATCTCCGACGACAGACATCTGGTCGGCTTGCTGGCCCGGCTTTCCGAACAGGGACTGGCCGACCGCCCTGGCGTCGTGGCTGACGTGCGCCGCGAGCTGCGGTACTGCCGCTTTTCAGACCACGACGTCATGTTGGCGGGAGCTCCGGTCGTGCTGGCGGAACTGGACCGTCTGGGAAACCGCGAGGAAAACCAGAAGTATTTCACCATCACGTTGTTGATCTGCCTGGGCCTGCTTTACTACTCCCTGCGTCAATGGTCACTGGCGTTTTTCCTGCTGGGGCTGACGGTCTGGGCCATCCATTGCACGCTGGGGATCATCCACCTGTGCGGCGGCCAGATGAATTTCGTACTGGACGCCCTGCCCGTGATGGTGATGGTGTTCACGCTGGCCATCGCCATCCACTTTCTGCACTACTATGCAGACGCCGCCGGTGAGCCGGATCCCCTGTCGGCGGCTCTGCGCCGCGCGGCCCCGCCCTGTCTGTTTGCCACGATCACCACAGTGATCGGCCTGCTCTCGCTGGTGGTCAGCGACATGCAACCGGTCCGGCAGTTCGGCCTGGCGGCGGCGCTGGGGGCTCTGATCGCGCTGATCGGCGGTCTGGGTCTGACGCCCGCGATCCTCACACTGTGGCCGCCACTTCACCTGAAGCACAACCACCACGACCGGATGTGCCGGACGGCCATGGCATTGCTGACCCGTCACGGGCGGCGGATCGCGGCCCTGTGCCTGGTCCCGGTGGCTGTCGCGGCCGTGGGCATCACGCACCTGCAATCGAAAATCGATCCGCTCGACTTCCTGCCGTCCACCAGCCGCGTGCGTCGCGACGTGCTGACCATCCACGACCGGCTGACCAACACCGATTCGCTGGAAGTCGTGGCCGTCTTCACCGACGAATCGCTTCCGCTGATCGAACGACTACGGGAAGTCCGCCGGTTGGAGAATCGCATCCGCCGACACTGCGCCGTTCGTCACGTGATGTCGGCAGCGACCTTCTTTCCCGTGTCGGTCGAAGACGGTGTGACGGCGTCCGGGAACGAATCGGGCAGCGAAGAGTTCGTCGCGGATGGATATCGTCTGTGGCGGATCAGTGTCCGCCTGCGTGCCGATGCGGACCGATCCCCGCAGGACGTCTTTCACGATCTGCAGCGCTGGTTGGCCGACGAGCCCGTCGTGGTCACCGGCCTGGCCCCATTGCTGGAACAGTCGCAGCGGGAGATCTTCGACGGTTTCTGGCAAAGCTTCGCGACGGCCTTCTTCATCATCACGGCAGTGATGATCGTGGCGCTGCGTTCGGTGCCACTCGGATTGCTCGCCATGGTCCCCAACCTGACACCGATCTGTCTGGTGTTCGGCACTATCGGTTGGCTCGGCCAGACGGTCGACATCGGTATGATGATGTCCGGGAGCATCGCCCTTGGAATTGCGGTCGACGGGACGTTCCACTTCCTGGTCCGCTACCGCAACGAACTGCGCAGTCGCCGCAGTTCGGCACAGGCCGCGATGGCGGCCCTGGACCACACGGGACCGCCGATTCTGCAGGCCACGATCGTCGCGGCGGTCGGCATGATGGCCCTGACGCTCAGCCAGTTTGGCCCGACGGTCCGATTCGGCTACATCATGTCGGCGATGCTGCTGGCCGCATTGGTTGGCGACCTGGTATTGCTCCCGGCGCTATTGTGCTTGGGACGTCTGTTCCGCTTCGCCATCGACGACGACGACGACCAGCGCTCGTCCCGCGTAGCGCAACCGACGCCGTCGAAGTACGCACCTTTGCAGCCGCTCCCGGTGCCGGCTTCGCACGTTGCTCCAGCCGCCACCAGCAAAGCACCGTCGCTGCTTCGCCGTGCCGTCCGAGGCACCTAGCTTTTTGACATCCGCCGGCCATCGCAGCACGAACAGCGGTCGTCCGCACTCGGTCGATGACAGCCCGCCGGCCGCGTTCACCGCCTCCGTACGCTCCGTCGTCGCGACCACACGGTTTTTACCGGGCCCCCCGGCCGCTTGAATTCACAGGCACGAAGATGAATAATCCGGGTTTGAGCGGCGTGTCGCATCCGAGCGTCCGCCCGAGCGATTCCCACCTGAAAGCCTTCCACGCAAACCCATCTTTCCATTCCACCTGCGCCGGTCTGCGGCTGTTGCGGACCGCGCCGTGGTGGGCGGAATCCGCCGCGTCGTCGGACCGGAGCCCCGCCGCGTCGGTCGGCGCTGCTGCGCATCGCAACCCGGAGCCCGCCGTCGAACCGCCGCAGGCCGCCGGGCGAGGAGTGGCGGACCGGCTTGTGACGCTCCTGTTCGAGTAGCAAGCGCCGGAACTTTGCCGGTTTTGGCATTCGCAACGTGTGAGGGGAACGTCATTTGTGGACACTTGGCCGATGACGTCGCCGGCTGCTTGACACGCGCGAACGAGTTTCGGTGAATGGAAAGGCGAGCGGACAAACCGCGCGGCGATGTGCCGCCCCGGTTTTCGAGCCCGCAGGGACGACACAATAAGAGCGGCCGATACAGCGGCCCATACCGCACAACCCAACGGCGCTCGCCATCACTCAGCGAGGCCGTGGCCGCCGTGATTCGAAGTCGCCGCGGCGGGTGAAGTCGTTCCCTGCCGGCGACACGTTTGGCCACAGACATGACGCAAACGGTCGCAATGCGACTGGTACGACACAATGGAACAGGAGAGTTTTCATGTCCGATAACTATGTTCTGCTGACGGGAGCCACCGGTCTTTTGGGACGCTACCTCGTCCGTGATCTGCTGGATGCCGGCGACCGCATCGCGTGCGTCGTTCGGGATTCGCGGACGATGCCCGCAGCGGAGCGGGTCGAGGCCATGATGCAGACGTGGGAACGACTGCTGGAACGTCCGATGCCGCGTCCCGTCGTGTTGACCGGTGACATCACCCAGCCGATGCTGGGGTTGGACGAAGATTCGCTGGAATGGGTCCGCGACCACTGCGACGCGATCCTGCACAACGCCGCCAGCCTCACGTTCCACAGTGCTCCGTACGACGAAGAACCCTATCGGTCCAACGTCCGCGGAACGCAAAACGTGCTGGACCTGGCACGGGAAACCGGCATCCGCGACGTCCATCACGTTTCCACCGCGTACGTCTGCGGGCTGCGCAGGGATCTCGTGAAGGAGGACGAACTGGACGTCGGCCAACAGCCGAGCAACGACTACGAGCGCAGCAAAATCCAGGCCGAGAAACTCGTTCGCCAGGCGGATTTCCTCAGTCCGCCGACCATCTATCGGCCGGCCATCATCGTGGGGGACTCGCGAACCGGTTTCACCACGACCTTCCACGGCTTCTACGCCATGTTGCGGATCGTGTACACCATGGCCATGCAGGCCGAACGCGACGAGAACGGGATCATCTTCGACCGGGTCCGCGTCACTCTCGACGGCACCGAAAAGAAGAACCTGGTGCCCGTGGATTGGGTTTCGGCGGCCATCACGCATATCTTCCGCAGTCCCGAACACCATGGACGAACCTATCACCTGGCCCAGCCGCGTCCGGTCACCGCGGAACTGCTCAAACAGGTCATCGAAGACGTCAACGGTGTGCGCGGAGTGGAATTCGTCGGCGCCGACACCACGCTCGATGATGCCACCGAATCCGAACAGTTGTTCTACGAGCACATGCAAACCTACGACGCCTACTGGCGCGACGATCCCACCTTCGACATGACGAACACGCTCTCGGCGTGTCCGCACCTGCCGTGCCCCGAACTGGGCTACGACGAGCTGACGTTTCTGGCCAAGGCGGCCATAGAGCTTGGTTTCCGCTGGAAGGACAGGCTGGACGTGCGGCGCGCCGCCGAAGTCGCTGCCGCGGACTCCTGACGGTCGCCGAACACAGCCCCTTGGCACTTTCGGTTCAGGCCGTTCCGCCGTCCGGCCCTACCGCGGTCCGGAGGAGCCTGCGATGACGGAGCCTCGCAAGATTCGTTCGGTCGGACGCGGAGCCCAGATTCAAACGCAGAACCGATTCACGCGGATCGCCTGCGAAGACGACTGGGAGCAGATCGGGAACGACGAAGAATATCTCGCCGATCGAAGACGCATCCGGACGGAGTACTTCGTGGACACCGCCCGAACGATCGTGTCCACCAATGACAGCCCGGACATTCCGTTTCGGTATTCACTGAATCCGTACCGCGGCTGCCAGCATGGCTGCGTGTACTGTTACGCGCGTCCGACGCACGAATTTCTCGACCTCTCCGGCGGATTGGACTTCGAGACCAGGATCTTCGTCAAACCGGACGCGCCCGATCTGCTGCGCGACTTCCTGACCGCACCGGACTGGTCTGCCGACGTGATCGTCTTCTCGGGCGTAACGGACTGTTATCAGCCGTGTGAGCGGCAATTCCGCCTGACCCGCGGATGCCTGGAAGTGGCTGCGGAAGCCCGCCAGCCCATCTCGATCATCACGAAAAACCCGCTGGTGCGGCGTGACGTGGATGTGTTGCGTGAGTTGGCGGCCCACCACGCGGTCGAAGTGCGGATCAGCCTCACCACGTTGGACCAGGATCTGGCTCGGCACATGGAACCGCGTACGGGCACGCCGCGGGCGCGATTGGACACGATCACCGCACTGCGGGACGCTGGAATCCCCGTCGGCGTGATGATCGCGCCGGTGATCCCCGGACTGAACGACTCCGAAATCCCGGCGCTGCTCCGGGCGGCCGCCGAAGCCGGTGCCCAGTCCGCCAACTACACGTTGCTGCGGCTCCCCGCGTGCGTCGAACCGATCTTTCTGGATTGGTTGGACCGCGAGCTGCCCGACGCCCGGTCACGGATCGAATCGCGCATCCGCGGTTGCCGCAATGGAAGGCTGAGCGACTCACGTTTCGGACGACGGATGCGCGGTTCGGGGCCGCTGGCCGAGCAGATCCGCCGGACGTTCGCGATCTTTCGCAGACGCTACGCTCTGGCCGACAGACTGCCTCCGCTCTCCGCCGACGCCTTTCGCCCCCCGCGTACGCGTCACGGCCAGCGGTTCCTGTTTTGAACCGCACCGGCCCGGCCGCCCGGTTCGCCGCCTCGGTGTTTCAGCCCGGCTCCATCGCGGCACGGCGATCCCGGAGGATGCAGCGTCCCTGCCGTAATGACCGCCCCGCGGGTCGACGGTTGACGCAAACGCGGACGCTGGCACGGTGGTCCACAGTACGATCGGTCGGCTTGGCACATGGACGACGCGTCGGTGAGACAGTCCGATCCCGGTATCGAAAAAAAGCCACAACGCGATATGATTCCCCGCTCGTTGCGACGCCAGCCGCCCCATCAGCGGCCGGCCTCCGTGATGCCGCGCGCCGGCAGACCTCCGAACACAAGGGGCTCGAGCGTCGGCGCTGCGCCGAGGCCGACGGCCCACACCGGCACCTGACTCGTGCGGCCGCTTGCCCCGGGACCGACCGCCGCCGCTCGTCCTTCTGCACAGCATGGCACGGTACGCGACTGCGAGCACCTCCCGAATAGACCACGACCATGAAAACCGAACAGATTCGCAACTTCTGCATCGTCGCGCACATCGACCACGGCAAAAGCACGCTGGCCGATCAGTTTCTACTGAAGACCGGCGCCATCAGCGAGCGCGAATTCCGTGAGCAACTACTGGATGACCTGGACATCGAACGTGATCGCGGCATCACTATCAAGGCCCAGACCGTGGCCCTCCGGTACGCGCTCGACGGCGTGGAATACGAGCTGAACCTGATCGACACGCCCGGCCACGTGGATTTTCATTACGAAGTTTCCCGCAGCCTGGCCGCTTGCGAAGGCGCTCTGCTTCTGGTGGACGCGTTCCAAGGCGTTCAGGCGCAGACGGTGGCCAACGCCTACGCGGCCGTGGAAGCGGATCTGACCATCATTCCCGTGCTGAACAAGATCGACCTGCCCGTGACACGGATCGACGAGGTGTTGGAAGAAATCGAGACCGTACTCGGCCTGGATCCGTCGGAGGCCTTGCTGGTCAGTGCAAAGACCGGACAGGGTGTCGACGCGCTGCTGCAGGCGATCGTGAAGCGGGTCCCGCCGCCGCAGGGACGCCCCGATGCCCCACTGCGGGCGCTGGTCTTCGACAGCAAGTACGACGCCTATCGCGGCGTGATCACGTACGTCCGCGTCAAGGAAGGAACGCTGCAGAAAGGCCAGCGGATTCGATTCATGAAATCCGGAACCGAACACGAGGTTCTGGAGCTGGGCCAGTTTCGCCCCGGCATGGTCGCCTGTGACCGGCTGACCGCCGGGCAGGTCGGTTACGTGTTGACCGGCATCAAGGAACTCGGCCAGGTCCACGTCGGCGACACGCTCACCGACGCCGCGCGACCGGCCCGTGTCGCGCTGCCCGGCTACAAAAAGCCGCAACAGATGGTCTTCTGCGGGATGTTTCCCACCAACTCGACCGACTTCGAGAAACTCCGCGATGCGCTGCAGAAACTGAGCCTGAACGATTCCAGCTTCACCTTCCAGCCCGAAACCAGCGACGCGCTGGGCTTCGGTTTCCGCTGCGGATTCCTCGGCATGCTGCACATGGAGATCGTGCAGCAGCGCCTGGAGCGGGAAGCCGGAATCGATCTGGTTCAGACGGCTCCGAACGTCACCTACGAGATTCTCACCCGCACGGGCGAGGTATTGCGGATCGACAATCCGCAACAGGTTCCGGACGCCGGCCAGATCGCCGAATTCCGTGAGCCGATTGCGAGGGTCACTTTCATCGTCCCGGCCGGCAACATCGGTACTGTGATGCAGCTCTGCGAAGATCGTCGCGGCGTCTACCGCAGCACCGAATACCTCGGCCCCGAACGGGCGCAGATCGTCTATGAACTGCCGCTGGCCGAGATCGTCTACGATCTTCACGACAAGCTGAAGAGCGCCACCCGCGGCTACGGCACGATGGACTACGAAGTGATCGGGTTTCGGCCGGCCGACCTGGTCAAGATGGACATTCTGGTCAAGGGGCGCCGTGTCGACGCCCTCTCCACGATCGTGCACCGCTCAGTGGCCGAACGCCGCGGCCGTGCGCTGGTGAAACGCCTGAAAAAGGAAATCGCCCGCCATCAGTTCGAGATCGCGCTGCAGGCCGCCATCGGCTCGCGGGTCATCGCCCGGGAAACGATTTCCGCACTGCGCAAGAACGTCACAGCCAAGTGCTACGGCGGCGACATCACACGGAAGCGCAAGCTGTGGGCCAAACAGCGCGAGGGCAAGAAGCGGATGAAGCAGTTCGGCGAAGTCGAGATTCCACAGAAGGCATTTTTGGCCGTGCTGGAAGCCGGTCAGGACGACTGAGCACGCCGCCGCTGCCAGGCCCCATCACGAAGCGGCTTCGCTGTCTTCCGCGCTGGCGGCCGCGCCGCCGCGCGGTGTTTCCGCGGAGGCATTTCCGTCACTCCCCGCATCGCTTGCCTCATCGCCGCGGGGCGTGCCGACCTGCTCGCCCGGATCCCCCTCGATGTCTTCGCCCGCCTCCGTGACTTTCGGCGGACCATACAACGGATGGACGCCGAACTTGCCCTGGCACTTCGGACACTTGGCCTTGGCCAGCCCTTTTCCGGCGGGACCACCGATCTTTTCCTTCTTCCGGCCGTCTTCGCTGACAACCAGCCCACAGGTGCCGCAGCGGTATCCGATGGCTTCCAGTTCGTACGCCGGATCGGCCTGGTACAGGTCCACGTGCTGGAGCACCTGCAGCTTCTGATCCGTGTAGTGGCAGGTCAGTTCTTCGAATTCGTCCTGCAACGGTACGCCCATCTCGACGCCGAAGTCATCCATGCCGAACCGCGCGGCCAGCAAACGCGCGAATCGGCGGAACTCGCTGAGCGTGAAGGACAGAAACCGCAATTGCGTCGCATCTTCAGGATTCGGCGAGGGAATCCGCACGACGATCCGCGCCTTGCCGAAAACCGGGATCCCCGCGAACATCGACTCATGCGGATAGGGCGTCGGCAGCACGACCGCCATTGTCCGCACGCCCTCGGCGTCGATCGCCTGCGCTTCTTCCACCGGCAAGTCGCCAACGGGAACCTGCTCGGCCAACAATTGCAACACTTTCTCCCGGACCTCGACCCTCTTCTTCTCCGGGACGCCGAACAAGCCGGGCTTCGCAAGTCGCAGCAACAGCATTTCGTCCTTCGCAAAGCCGATGTCCACCGGCTCGAAGGCCTTTTCCAAAGCGCCTTCCTTCAACTTGAGCTTGGTGGGATCGACGATGTGCAGCCGCACATCCCGCAACCAGCGGTCGAAACGTCCGCCCTCCGGCTGTGGCTCCGTCTTTTCCGCGGCTTTCTCGGACGGCTTCGGCTTGTCCGTCCACGTGGCCCGCGGCACGATGAACAGCGCCTTGCATCGGGGACACCGCCCGGTCATCCCGCGATGCCGTTCCTGGACGACGATCTGGTGACCGTTGGGGCAGAAGATGACGAACCCGTTCGGCGGCACGAACGGCCGCCGCCGACCGCCCCGTTTGCGCATCGTCTTGCGGCGCTGCTGTAATTCCTGTTCTTCCTGCAGCGCGATGTTCAACAGCACGTCGCCGCCGGTCTTCACCGAATGCGGAACGTCGTCGTCTTCCACGTTCCGAGGCGACGCCTCCCCGCTCGTCGCGTCCGCCGCCGGTGCCGGACCCGCGCTCTGTCCACCGGACGGTTCCGCGTCCGCGGTCCCTCCTGCCGCTCCTGCCGCAGCCGGCGCAGCCGCTCCCGGCGCCGTGTCGGACTGAGCCGGCGGGGTCGACGGCGATGCCGGTGTCGCGGTTTCCGCGGCTTGCTGCGCGGCCTGAGCCACCGACTCGGAGAGCACGAAGTCGTCCTCGTCCACCGTGCCGGCCTGCGAATCATCCCCCATCATGCGGTCGAGCAATTGCTCTTCGGCCCCCTGATCCGGAGGCAGGCTGTAGATCACCGGCGCCGGATTCTCCTGCATCTGCAGGTACCGTTCCGCAATCTCCTGCCGCATGAACGCGCCGCACTGCCAGCACCGTACCAGCTCCTTGCGCACCATTTCGCCGCAGTCCGGACACGGAATTTCGTCCGAGCCGCCGTCCGACGACGCCGTTTCAACGTGCATCCCGGAGTCCACCGGGTCCGCTCCCGCGCGACCCAGCACGTGGTGGCATTTCGGACACTGCGCGGTGTCGCTCAGCAGCAGCTCGCCGCACTTCGGACAAGGAATGATCGAAACACTCATGGAAACGCACCGGCAAGACTGAGTTTGTCGGATGGGAATGGCGGACCGCCGGACGAACGAGCGCACGCGACGACCTGTTGAACCATCGCCCGTGCCCCTCGTGCGGGCGAGAACGATCACGTCCCGAACGCTTTTCGGCGACCATTTGACAGCCCGGCGGCCAATCGGGAGTTTACACCAAACTTTCCCGGGAATGAACCGGCCATCCGGACAATCCAAAGCCGGCTCGGCTTGTCGCCGACAACAGCCATGCTCCGTTTCGCCATGCGCCGCATTCCGATCCATCGGCCGAAACGCCACCGCGCGAGCGATTCGGATTCCGGACGTCCGGGGCGCGCGGTCGCCAACGACGCCTCAAGCGGTCGTCCGTGCGTCGCGGCCGAGCTGCTCGGTCCGCGCGCCGGCTTCACAGACCGCGCCGGCCGTGCCGTGGCGGTCATCGCGTTGCTGCTGGGCCTGCTGTCGACGTCCGGTTGTTCGGACCCGGCAATACCGTCCCGACCGGTGGATGAGCTTTCGCGCACCCTGCGCGCCTTGCGCCGTCGCGGCGTGCACGTTCAGGAAGTCGTCGAGCCCCGGCTCAGCGACCGACCGTGCTGGCTGGCCCGCGTGTTTGCCGAACACTTCGACCGCAACGACCGTCTGGACGACGATCTGCTGCAGTTGCTCGCGAAAGTTCCGCAGCTGATCGTCGAAATCCGCTTTCCCGAAGCCTCCGATGCCGCCGTCGTGGAACTGGCCGACCGCGTGCCGCTGCTCGGCTTGGCCGCGGAAGCCACGAAGATCACCGCCCGTTCGCTGCGGACACTGGGCCGGGTGCGTTCGCTGCGATTGCTGAAGGTCGACGACACCGGGTTGCCCGCCGCCGCCTTCGTCCACCTGCGCAACCTGGAACAGATGCGGATGCTGTACGCCTCGCACACCGGTCTGGACGATTCGGTCGCTGCCTGGCTGAAGCGCTGGCGTGATCTGCGGGCCCTGAAACTGGCCTTCACGCCGATCACCGACGCCGGCGTCCGCTCGCTGGCCGAGCTGCCGCGGCTGGAGTTCCTCGGCCTGCGCGGCACACGGATCACCAACGCCAGCGTCCCGGCTCTGCTGCGGCTGAAGCGTCTGCGCTACCTCGACGTGCGGGAAACCGGACTCACGCGCGAAGCCATCGACGAACTGGAACTGTACCTGGAGCACTGCCGCGTGGTCAGCGACATCGACACCGCCACCGTTCGCCGGAACGATGCGGGCGGCGACCCGTTCCGACTGGGCAACGAGGGCACGCACCAGAAACCCTTGGACACCAACGCTCCGCCCGAACAATGAAAGCGGCAAACGCGCCGTCACTCGTCGGACGGGGGCGTTCGCCCCTCACCACACGTCCCCACAGCAAGGTGCCCGAACCATGGCGTGCGAACATCTCCGCGAACTGTACCGATTGTGCCAGGAACAGAAGATCCGACTCGGCGGCCTGGATCTGGTCCACATCGTATGCACCCAGTGCAACAAGAAAGACGTGTGTCCGACGGACCTCTTCCTGCCGATCGACGAAGACCCGCAGCGCGAAGAAAGCGATCGTCGCGCCGAACATTCCAGCGACGTGGATGCGGTCTCCCGCGACTGATCGACGCGGAGTGCGGATCGCTTCGGCCCCCGGAGGTATCGCCCGCTCACCGCGCGCTGCACGTGGTCGGAGCTCGCTCGCCGCCCGGCACGAACGACACCCGACGCACCGTCGGCGCCGATCGAAAGGGTGGTGAAACCGACGCTGCCGCGAGACAGCGTCCCGAACATCTGTCGCAGCGTGGCGACGTTGCAATCCACACGCGGTGAAACCCCAGCCCCAGCCCACAGGCTCACTGCGTGCTCTGGGGGCTCTCGGTGCGCACGGCACCTTCCCGCGGCTCACAATAGCTCAGCGCCAATAGCGCATAGGCCGTCGCCAGGTTCGGATCCCCTTCGTACCAGCGGGGTACAGTATTCACCCAACTGCCGTTGGGCCGCTGCAGGGCCGCCAGCGCTTCGGCCAGCTCTTTGCGCCAGTCGTGAGGCTGCCCGGACGCATCCACGAAGACGTCGACCCCGTAGGCATCCAGGGCTTTCGCGAATGTGTGGTAATAGTAGAACAGCCCCTGTTTGCCGAGCCCGGGGTTTTCTTTCAACGTATAGAACATCCGGATCCAGGCCACGGCCGCCTTGACACGCTGGTCATCCTTGCTGAGGCCGGCGTAGATCATGCTTTTCAGTCCGGCATACGTCATGCTTCCGTACGAACGCAGGCCCCCATTGGGCGTTTTGCCGGCCTGCGACGTTCCCCCGGCCGCCGGGGTGTAATAGAACCCGCCGTCGTTCACCTTGGCGGCGAACGGCGTGGTGTTGTGCTCCGATTCCAGATTCTGACAGCGGGAAACGAATTTCAGCGCCTTCTGCACGGCCGGATCGTTCGGAGGAACGCCACTGGCCCGCAGCGCTTCCAGAAAGAACTGCGTGTTCGACAGGTCCGGACGTTCGTGACTGCCGTAACCGGCTCCGCCGTATGCCGGGTCGTCCTCGTCGATCCCTTCGTCTTCGTCCCACTGCAGCTTCTTCAGGAACCGCACCGCACGCGTGATGACCTTGTCGTACCGGCCGTCCTTGTTCGCCGCCTGAAAGGCCAGCACGGCGATACTCGTCTCGTAATTGCGGTGCTTGGATTCCGGATGATAGATGCCGCCATCCGGCTGCACGAAACGCTCGAGAAACTTCAGCGCCCGGGCCACCGTCGGGTCGTCCGGACCGACCCCGCTCTTCAGAAGTGCCGTGGTGACCAGGGCCGTGATCCCCGGGGCCGAGGGGGAACTCCACCACCCGGCGTCGTCCTGCGTCGTGCGCAGGTAGTCGATCGCCCGCTGCCGCATCTTCTGCAACAGCTGCTGCGACGGACCGACGCGCGCGGCCCGGACGGCCGAAACCGGCGCGAACGAAACGGCCGCCAGACAGAGAACGCACAGCCAACGGGCCGATCGGGCACGCCGGCCCCGTTCACCCCAATTCGTCATGGAAAGCATCCTCGGTCTCCCTGCCAGATGTCGCATCGGTCGCTTTCGAACGATCCGGTTCGCGGGGCGGTCCGTCGAGCACATTCCGCGATGCCCCCAATGCCCAACGGTCGTTGCACACCACGGCCGCTGCATGCTTTCGACCGTGCCGCCGCAACGCGTGATACCGCCCGCTGCCCAGTATAGCACCATAGCCGGCGTGCAAACCACGTGCCGCCACGCCAGCAGGCAAGCGGCCGGCGGGTCGCCCCCGTCTGCCGAGGCGGAAGGAGGACGCCGGCTGCTCCTCCAACGACGAAAACTTCACCGGACGGCGAAAATTTCGCCACCAGAGCAGCGCCGCACGCGGGCCGAAACCACCCAATGCCGCACCGGCCGTCCCCAGACACGGCGACGGGATACCCGCGAACAGGCGTGCCGTGGCGACAACCGATGGACGTGCCGCGGCTGGTCCCGCAGCGACGATTGGCGAACGCGGTTTCCATCGCTGGGACGATCGACGTCCCGGAGGCCGACACTTCCACAAAGCCGGTCTCCGGTTCCACCGGGCCCGATCCGCATTCGTTCCGCGAACGACTTCACGGACGCAGAGAGTTTCCTTTGGAACACCGTTTCGACCGGTCCGTTGAAAGGGACGGCAAGATCTGTACA
>RFHO01000297.1 GCA_003696385.1 Planctomycetota bacterium
CACCCGGCGTGAGACGCGCGGACACCGTTCGTACGCCGGTGCTCCGGCGGCGGGCGAATCTGCAAGCGACGCACGTGGCGGTGGCTCGACATTGGCGCTTGCGGTCGCGCCGCGGGGCTCGTCGAATCGCGGGTGGAGACGCACGCGGCCATCGTGCTCGAGGTCTGCGGGGCCGCGACCGAGCCGTGCGCCGGCCGGCGGCGTCAGGCGGTTTGCGGAGGGCCGTGAATCTCCAGCACGATCGGTGCCGGAAGACCGCCGGCGGCGTCGGTTCGGTCCGGGTCGAGCTCGAGCCACAATTCGAGCAAGTTGTTCGTTCGGAGCAAGTGGCTCACTTCCAATCGAACGGGCGCGGCGAAACCGGACACAGCCCCGCGGGTGTCCGTGCCGCGTTCGAGCCGCTCGTTGACGCGGACCCGCAACAGCCCGACCGCCGGCGGAACGACCACCTGGACGGACTGCCCCGGCTGCAGATGGGTCGGTCGGCCGAAGCGGCGCCACAGGCGGACGCGTCCCGCGGTGTTGCCGAACAGCGCACGCCAGTCGCCCGGCAACCGCACCCGGAAGGGGCCTTTCGCCACGGGGCCGGTCGCGCGGTCGACCCGTTCCCAGCAGGCCCAGTACGGTCCCTGCAGACGGATCCGGTAAGGAGTGGCGGGGTCGGGTTGGGGGAGGGACGCAGGTCGGCCTGTCATTGCGTCGGTCTCCGCGGTCGTCGATGTCCGCCGGCGCGGGCTACTGGAGGGCTCCGCGGGCCGCGATCGGCCAGACCGTTTCGACGCGGCCTTTGCGGATCCCGAAGAAAAGGTCGTGCAGCACCGTGGTGAAGTCTGCGTACCCGGGAATCAGCTCGATCTTGTCGCCGATTCGCAATTCGCGGGCCGCACCGGCCAGCTCGATCACGCAATGCTCGGCGCTGGTCTGCAGGACGGTCGCTTCGGGGAAATACTTCAGCCGCGGCGGTACGAAGTCCGGAAAGTGCGTCTTGCGGCCGGCGTCCAGCACGGCCCGGGTGCGCGTCGGACGGCTGACGACGGTGGTCAGCACGGACAGGGAAAACTCCAGTCCGCGAAGGTGGCATTTCTCCTGATACAGCGGGTCGGCAAAGATCCCGCCCCCGCACTGCAGTTCGGTGACTTCCGGACAGGTGGCCGTGATCTGGTACGATCCCGTGCCGCCTGCGCTGACGATCGGGCACGACAGACCGGCGTCCAGCAGCATTTCACGACACCGTCCCAGTGTGCGCATGCAGTCGGCGATTCCCGCCGTTTTTCTGTCCAGGTCCGGTTCCTGCAGCCATTGCCCTTCATAGCCCATGATGCCGGCGAATTCGAGATTGGGCAGCGCGTCGATCGCGCGGGCCAGTTCCACGGTGTCGCGGCCGGGTTGAACACCGACGCGGTTCAGCCCCACGTCCACCTCGACGATCACGCGGCAGCGGCTTCCGGCCGCCTGACACGCACGCGCCAGCCCCTCGGCCTGGATGAAATGGTCGCAGGCGACGATCGGGCGGCCGTGCCGGGCCAGTGAAGCGACACGCCGCCATTTCGATTCGCCCACGATCATGTTGGCGATCAGTACGTCCGCGATGCCGTTGTGAATCATCGTTTCGGCTTCGCCGACCTTGGCGCAGGTCACGCCGATGGCGCCGGCCCGCAACTGTCGATGGGCGATGGCGGGTGTCTTGTGGCACTTGCAGTGTGGACGCCACTGTTTGCCGTGGTGTGCGCAGTACTCCGCCATCCGTTCGATGTTGCGGTCCATGGCGGCCAGGTCGATGCACAGAGCGGGCGTGTCCAGCTCATGCATCGGACGGCCGACGTACGCTGACCGGGCCCAGTTCGCGGGATCCATCTGCCAAGCTCCAACCTCGTTCGTTCGCGTGCCGAGCCGTCGCCGCACGCCGCGCGGCTACCGGCTCGTTCGCGGAAACACCTTTTCAGGGATATGCTTTCGGCTCGCCCTACGCGGCGACCGGCTGTGGGCGATGCGGCGGCGCGGCGTTCGTTGTCCCGGATCGGCCGCCGTGGGAGACGCACACCGGGAGCGGGACCTCAACGACGCCGTCATTCGAGAACTCCAACGCAGGCGGCGAATCGTCGCCGAAGATCGAAACGGAAGCGGTGCACATGACCACCGTCGAGAAACTGCGACAGGCCGTACTGCGGCAGCTGCTGGATCCGCGCGTCGATCGTCTCACATTCGACGAGCTGGCCGAACGGTTGGGATGCACCAGCAAACGAGACCGGGAGCGCCTGCAGCATGCCGTGGAGAGTTTGATCCGGGCCGACCGTATTCGCAAGAACAGCCGCGGCCAATTGCGGGCACTATCCGACGAACGGCTCGTTCCCGGCATCGTGCGCCGCACGCGACGCGGCGATGCGTTCGTGATGGTCAAGGATCCCAGCGGGCAATGGACTCAGGGCGACATCTATGTGTCCCGGCGGAATCTCGGCGACGCGCAGGACGGGGACGAGGTGCTGGTGCGGTTGCTCAAGCGGCGACGGGCCGGCGGCCAGCGCTGCGGACGCGTGGAGGAGATCGTCGAACGGGCGACCAGTACGTTCGTCGGCACGTACGACGTCGAGCACGGCGAAGGCGTGGTGTACGTCGACGGCACGACATTCAACGAACCAATCTACGTCGGTGATCCGGGCGCCAAGGGGGCGCAGCCGGGCGACAAGGTTGTGATCGAGATGATCCGCTTTCCGTCCGCGTTCCAGCCCGGTGAGGCGGTGATCACCCGCGTGCTCGGCCCGCGCGGAACGCCCGGGGTGGACGAGCAGACGGTCATCCACGAATTCGGGCTGCGGGACGAATTTCCGGAAGCCGTCCTTCGGGAAGCACGAAAAGTCGCGCGACGCTACGAACAGATGCCGACCGATGGCCGCCTGGATCTGACCCGCGAGACGATCGTGACCATCGATCCGATCGACGCTCGCGACTTCGACGACGCCATTTCGCTGAAGCGGATGCGCAATCGCCACTGGAAGCTGGGCGTACACATCGCGGATGTTTCCGAGTTCGTTCGCGAAGGATCGGCACTGGACCGCGAAGCCCAGTTGCGCGGCAACAGCGTCTATCTGCCCGGCCGCGTCCTGCCGATGCTGCCCGAAGTGCTCTCCAACGGACTGGCCAGTCTGCAACAGGGCAAGCCGCGGCTGGCCAAGACCGTGTTCATCGAGTTCGATCCCGATGGCGTGCCACTGGATGTGGAACTGCACGACTCGGTGATCTGCGTGACGCGGCGGTTCGCGTACGAGCAGGTCCTGCCGATCATCCGCGAGCCGCAGCGGTTCGCGGGTGAGGTTCCCAAGCGGGTCCGCGAGCTTCTCGTGCGAATGCACGAGCTGGCGATGATTCTGCGGCGTCGCCGGTTCGAGGCAGGAGCGCTGGAACTGCACCTGAAGGAAGTCAAGGTCGAGCTGGACGCCGACGGACGCGTGGTCGGGGCGAAACCGGTCGAACACGACGAAAGCCATCAGATCATCGAGGAGTTCATGCTGGCGGCCAACATGGCGGTTGCATCCGTGCTGGACGATCGCGGGCTGGATTTCCTGCGCCGCGTCCACGCCGATCCGGACGAGCGGAAACTGAAGGACTTCGCCGAATTCTGCGAGGCGCTGGGATATCGGCTGAAGAACTATCAGAGCCGTTACGAGTTGCAGCGGCTGATCGATCGCGTGCACGGCAGTCCTGCGGAACATGCGGTCAACTACGCCTTGCTGCGCAGCATGAAAGCGGCCGAGTACAGTCCCGAAAAACTGGGCCACTATGCGCTGGCCGTCGAAAACTACTGCCACTTCACCAGCCCGATCCGGCGCTATCCGGATCTGACCGTTCACCGACTGGTGGGGCAACTGGTGGCCGGGCGCCAGCGGATTCGAGGTCCCTCCTATCCGGACCTGGTGCGGCTGGGGCAGCACTGCTCGCACACCGAACGTCGTGCGGATTCCGCCGAACGCGAACTCACCAAGATCAAGCTGCTCACCTACATGGAGAATCGCGTCGGCGAAGAAATGGACGCGGTGATCACCGGCGTGACGCGATTCGGTGTGTTCTGCATGGGCGTCGAGATCCCGGTCGAAGGGCTGGTGCACGTGGCCACCTTCCCACGGCACGACGTCTACGACTATGACCCGACGACACATTCCCTGACCGGCCGTCGCTCCGGCGTCCGCTACCGGCTCGGGGACATGGTGCGCGTCCGGATCGCCGGCGTCGATGTCGATCGGCGGGAACTCGATCTGACCATGGTGGCGAAAAAGCAGTTGCCCCGGCGCCCGGCCGGTGGCCCCGAAACGGACGAAAGCGGCCGCCCACGTCGCCGTGCGGGCCGCCGTTCGGCCACCGCTGGAGAACAGCCGGGCACGGCCGACGCCGGGGAAGCGACGGGCAGGTCGGCGAGCGGACGCAGGGGCTCCAAGAAGAAGTCCCGGTCGCGGAAGGCCAAACGCAAGGTCGCCCGCCGACAGAACAAACGCACCGCCGGGAAACGGGCCGGCAAGGCTGCGAAACGCTCCGCCGGGAAGCGGACCTCGTGATGCCGGTTTCGCGGATTGTGCGACGTGTCGTTGCAGGTTGACCGGTTCGGCGGTGCACCGTACAGTCCGCCGCCCAGCGTAGTTGCGAAGCCCGGTTGCGGAGCCTGGTTCACGGATGAACGTGCTCACGATTCATTCCCCGGCGTTGCTCATGGAAGCGCTCGGATCGCAGCCGTTCACCAGCGTCGTGGCTCTCACCCGCGGGGCAAATGGCACGCCCGTTACGGATTCGGCATCCGGCGTGATCGCGTCGGAGCCGTTCAACGCGCGTTGCAAGCTGGACCTGGTCGCGGTGAGGCATCTCCGGCGCGTGATCGATCAATGGCGGCCGGATGTCATTCATGCAGATTCCAGTCGCGGGCTCGCCGCGGCCGTTCTGGCCACGCTCGGCATGCGAAGGCGACCGCGAATCGTCTCGCAACGCGGCGTGACGGCGTTCCCTTCGCTGTGGGATCCGTCCAACTGGTTGACTCTGCGCAATCCGCGCGTGGACGGTCACGGATGCGTATCCGGGGCGGTGCGGGACGTCCTGATCCGGGCGGGAGCGCCACCGGAGCGCTGCGTGGTGACCTATCGGCGGGTGGCGGCCGATGATACGGCCGGAGCTGACGAACTGGCCCGATTGCGCGCCGAACTCGGAATCCCTGACGATGCCTTCGTGGTGGGCAGTATTGCGAACTTCCGCCGTGTGAAGGGCGGAGACCTGATTCTGAAGGCGGCGGCGTCCGGCTCGGATCTGCGCGATGTCTATTGGGTTCTGATTGGCCGCGTACTCGACCGGCGACTGCAGCGGCTGGCTGCCGACCCGGCGGTCGCGTCGCGCGTGCGGCTGGCGGGTTTTCAGCCACAGGCCGCGCGGCTGGCTCCGCTTTTCGATGTATTCGTGATGGCGTCCCGCTGCGAGGGGATGTGCCACGCCGTGCTGGAAGCCATGTTCCGTGGTGTCTGCCCCGTGGTCACTGCGGTCGGCGGGATGAAGGAGATCGTTCGCGACGGTCGCGACGGCCGCGTCGTTCCGCCGGAGGATCCCGGAGCGCTGGCGGCTGCGATCCGCGAGCTTTTTCGGGACGCTCGGATGCGGACGCGACTGGCCGAATCCGCTCGCCAGCGTGCGCGAGAAATCGCCGATCCGGTGCGCGTCGCCGAACGCACGATGCGGCTGTATCGCGCCGTGCTTCAATGACTGTCCGTCGCAGCTCGCGGCGGTGCGGGTGCCGGCCGAGCGACGGGTTTCGATTCCGTTCAACCCCCCGCTGCGGCCGGACAGGGGCGCTGAGAACGCGCATCGGCTGCGGGCTGTTGGCTCCCGAACGACAAGCGTGGGCCGGCGCCCGCGGTGAGCGGGTGGATTGTTCGCTGCGTGCCGTCACAATGGAACGGAAGCGGTGTGCGTGGCGACGGGCAGCGAAAACGCCGCCTGCGCGGATCGGGGTTGCGAGGTGTGCGATGGGCAGTGCGTCGGGGCGCAAAGGCGAAAAGATCCTTGTCAACCGTGCTCCGGTGCTCACGTTGTGGGCGGCGGTCGTGGCGCAGCGGTTGGGATTCGACGAGGACGAAGCCCTGACGCTCGGCCGCGCACTGGCCGGCCTGAACGCTCAGGCCAAGGGGCAGCGGCTGGGCATCTTCAAGCCGCACGAGAAGAAACCGGCCGAGGTCCGCAAGATTCCGGCCGAACAGCGGATCGGAATCGAGCTGATGGGGCGGGTGATCCCGGCCATCAACACGCCCGACGGCATTCGCGCCCTGCAGAAAGACCGTCCCATCCCACCGGATTCGGTGCGGCGATACCTGCAGAGCAAGTTCGGTCCGCACCTGGATGCCGTTCGCGAAGCCATGTGGGAGCTGGCTGCGGCCTGGCCGCCGAAGAAGCTGGCTCAGATGGCATTCCACCTCTACGAACAGTTCCGCCCGGAAGTTCCCGAAGGCGTCCGCGGGTGGGGCGCGAAGGGCGAACTGGATCTCGCTCGCATCCGCGCGCTGAAGCCCACCGCCGGTCGTTGACGCCGCCGTCTTCGCTCGCCGATCCGTGCGCGTCGCCGGCATCCGCAGCAACGGCATTCGCCGTTGGCGTGCCGAGTCGCCGCAAGCACCGGTCTCACACTGCCGTTGCACGCGGCTTTCATGCCGGCATCGACCGCTGTTTGAGCGCCCGTGGCTGCTCCGTCCCACCGTCGGGACGATTTCTCCGCAGCACGTTATGCCCGCCCAACCGTGCAAGCTTGCGGAACCGGTAAAGTTTCACAGAGCGGCCGTCCGATAGTGATTACGTGCCGCGACGGCAAGCCGTCCTCGCTACGCGAGCCCTCATTTTCGCACGGAAGCGAGCCCGGCAACTGGGGAGCCGGCGGAAGAAACAGGGAAGAACCGATGCTGCGCAACACCGCTTGGATCACGGTGGCGTTCGTGGGCCTGGGCCTGACGGGCGGATGCCATTGCGGGAGGATGGGCTATTACGGCTACCCGTATGGTGCGGCTTACGCCCCCTGGAACGGGTATGCGCTGACCGGTTATTCCCAACAGGCCGGAGGGACGGTTGCCGCGGCACCGTTTCAATGTCAGTGCGAGCCCTTGAACTCGGGGACACCGGCGCCGCAACCGGATCGTGGGCTGCCCGGTGCTCCAGCGACGGGATCGAACCCACGGCAACCGGCCTCGCAACCGCGGCCCGGACAAACGCAATTCCAGCAGACATCGCTTCCCGCTCGGGCGCAGCAGGCACCGACCGCCGGCTGGCGAGTGGCCTCCAACGCGACAGCGTCGCCGGGGCACTCGGCGGAATACCGTACGGCCGGGGATGCCGCGGCGGGAACGTCCGGCGGGCCGGTGCTGACCGGATATGTCGGTCAGCAGCACGGGCCGCATGGCCCGGGCTGTTCGTGTGCCGTGCCGGGGCCACAGCCGACACCGTCACCGTCGCGGCCGGAATGTGCGGTCCCGTCGGCGCCGGAATGCGCCGTGCCACCGGCGCGTTCCTGCAGCGGATGCGGGGCGCCCGGGCCGTCGTGCGCAAGCTGTGGGACTCCCGAGATCGTCGAATCGTGCAGCGGCTGCGGCAGTCCGCACGTGTCGGGTTGTGCGAGTTGCGGGGGTGCGGTGGTCGAAAGCTGTGCCGGCTGCGGCGCGCCGGGTGAGATCATCGAAGGCGAAATCGTGCCGGGATGCAGCGGCTGCGGCGGCACGATCGAGGGGTGCTCGGGCTGCGGCGGAGCGGTTGAAGGCTGCTCGGGCTGCGGCGGCACGATCGAGACATCCCCGACGTGCAGCATCTGCGGGGGTTCGCACGCCACATTCTCCGGAACGATCGAGACGTTCCAGCCGTCCGGCCCGGTGAGTCCCGCACCGCCTGCCGAGGCCGACAAGCCGTCGGAAGCTCGCCCGGAGGGTACTCCCAAGCGGCAGTACGAGCCGGACACGGACATTCCGCAGCCTCCCACGGCGCGACAGATGCAGTGGGTGCCGCGGCAGTCTCTGTGAGTGTGATTCCAACCCGCGATCGGCGCAGCCCATCGAATGTTCTCGGAAGCACAATTCTGCTGCGCCCCACGGCAGGGGCTGCGGACTGCGTCGCCGCGTCACTTCCGGGCGACTCGGCACCCGGATTCACCGCAGGATTGAGCGCCAGGCCACGCGTACACATTCCGCCGCGGGCATTGCCGGCCCGTGGTGACGGACCCGCTCGGGGAGCCCCTCCACAAGCTTCACAGCTCCGGCAAACTTTCCGCAAATGCCGGTCACTGTGCAGGCGCCGCACGTTTCCCCGGTTCGCGCCTTTGCCCGACCGACATGACCGGGGCCGCGGCCGTGACGACGAGCGTGCATCTGCGCGTTCGACCTGTTCTTAACACGTTTGCCGTCCCTGTGGATCCGATCGACAGATCAAGCGAAGACGGATCTCGCTCTGGCACGGATCGTACGGTGGTTCTCGCCGGGGCTGCGAAGACGGTGCGTTGGAGGAAATTCGACATGGACACCCGAAGAGCAGGAATTGTGCGTGCGATGATGTTGGCGTCGCTGCTGCTTTGGTGTAGTGGGCGGGTCATCGCTGATGAGCCCTCATTTTCCCCGGAGCAGGTGCAGGCGCTGTTGAAGCGGCTGCAGGAGGCCGAACGGCGCATCGACGAGCTGCAGAATCAGTTGGAAGCGTTGAAGTCGGCGGAGGCGAAGAGTCCCGCGGTCCGCACGTCGCCCGGGGGGACGGACGTCTCCGGCGTCGTCGTTCCCCGCCCGCGGCTGCTTCCGGCGGCGGAGGAGGCCAGCACGGACGACGTGCTGAAGCGGCTGGCGACGCTGGAGAAACGCTGGGAGGAGCTGAATGCCCGCGACAGTGACCTGGCTTCGGCATTGAAGAACACCGTCGCGCCCGGGACGACGAACAACACGATGAAGGTGTCCGGGCGTATCCACGCGGACTACTGGGCGTTCCCGGGGCATGATGCCGGGACGGACGTGCTGGAAGGGATGGACCCGCAGGACCGTTTCGTCTTCCGGCGCCTGCGTTTCGGTGTCAAAGGCGACATCAGGGACAACATGGAATACAAGATCGAGATGGAGTTCGCCGATCCGAACGACACCGAGTTCCGCGACGCATACCTCGGCTTCAAGAACCTGGGCATTTTTCAAACGGTGTTGATCGGGAATCAGAAACGGCCCTACGGCCTGGATCACCTCAACAGCAGCCGTTTCAATGTGTTCATGGAACGGCCGTTCATTATCGAGGCGTTCAACGAGGATTCGCGTCGGTTGGGAATTGCGTCGTACGGCGTTTCGGACGATCTGCGATGGAACTGGCGCTACGGCGTTTACAACCTCGAGAAAACGCAGAACGACGCCGGCTATCTGGGTGACAATTATCAGTTGCAGTTTGCCGCTCGGCTGGCCAATACGATCTGGTACGACGAGACGTCGGGTGGTCGCGGCTATGCACACTGGGCCGTTTCGGGCACGGTGGCTCAACCGGACGGGAACGCCACCGGAGCGAGTACGCACAGCAACGAATCGCGTTTCCGCACGCGTCCGGAAGCCCGTACGTCGGCGCGGTGGCTGAACACGGGGCGGATCGCCGGAGCCGACCTGTACGGACTGCTGGGGCTGGAAAGTGTAGTGAACGTGGGGCCGGTACAGTTCGTGGGAGAGCTGCAGAACGTCTGGATGAATCGCAACGCGGCGCCATCGCTGCACTTCTGGGGCGGTTACGTCTATGTGTCCTATTTCCTCACCGGCGAACACATGCCCTGGGACCGCAAGCGTGGGACGTTGGGACGGCCCAAGCCGTTCGAAAACTTCTTCCTGGTCGATTGCTGTGACGGGGGAACGGGAGCCGGTTGGGGTGCTTGGCAGGTTGCTGTGCGATACTCGTATGCCGACCTGAACAGCGAAGACATTCTGGGTGGCATCGGCGAGGCTATTACGGTCGGGTTGAACTGGTACTGGAATCCCAACGCCCGAATGCAGTTCAACTACATCCACGGCAGCATCGACAGCCGTACCGCCGGTTTGATGAATCTGACCGGCGGCGATTACGACATCATCGGGACACGGTTCATGGTCGATTTCTGACCTCTCGTGAAGGACTGTGTTCTCCCGCAAGGATGGATGATCGTCGAGAGGGAGCTTCAGATGGCCTATGAGAATCGGACGGATCGCCGCCGTGTTCGCGGCGGAGCTGCTCGAGATCAACGAAAAAGACAGGAGTTCAATACGATGCGTTCAGCGATATTGACTCTGGCTGCGTGTCTGGCAGCGGGGGTTGCAGTTGATGCCAGGGCCGCAGAACACGATTGCGGCGTGCCGAGCCGCTGCGAGAAACAGGGGGCGTGCGTGGGCGAGGAAGGCCGTCGGAGTTGCACGGCCGCAGATGGCATCTGTTCTCGCTGTGGCGACGGCAAGTGCGGCCGATGCGAGCCGGTGTGCGGCTATTGTGAGCCAGAGTGCAAGAGCGTTCCGGTCAAGAAAACGTGCTTCGAAGTGGAATGCAAGACCATCTGCATACCGCCGGTGAAGTTTCCTTGGCAGAGCTGTTGCGAGCTGAGGTGCGGACGGCTCCGAACGGTTCGGGTATTGAAAAAGAGCGAAAAGGTGATCGG
>RFHO01000298.1 GCA_003696385.1 Planctomycetota bacterium
CGGGCGTCGCCGTCGACGTACACGCGGACGCGGCCGGTCGTCGGTCGCCACCGATCGGCCATCCGCAGCCGGAGAACTTCGATGTGTAACACCGTCTGTGGCGGCAATGGACGCGGTGCCAGCGCGGACGCGGGACGTGCAGCCCGGAGCCACGGTTCGCGCACCACGATGCCCTGCAGCCGTACAGGCCGCAACGCGTACGATGCCCAGCGCGCGGCGTGCGACGGAGCGACCCAGCGCCGCTGCAGGCCATGACGCAGTCCGCCCAGAGCGAACAGCGCCAGCAGCAGGACGACCGTTCCCCAGCATCCGTCGGATTCCGGCGAGGTGGCGGACGGGAGCGTCTCGGCTGCGTCCGGTGTGTCGTCGTCCGCGCGGCGTTCTGCAGACGAAGACCAGGTTGCGGCGATCGTCCAGACCAGCCAGACCGCCAGCGCGGCACACGCGGAAACGAACCATCCGGCGAAAGACCATCGGAACCGGCGATCACAGACGATGCCCGCAGCGAACGCCAGCACGCACGGCCACACCGGCGCGATGGCTGGGATGCGCGGTTCGGCGAGCGGTTCCCGGTCCTGCGCCACGACGAAATCCGCCGCTGAAGAGACTGCACGTTTCGCGCCGTCCGCAGGCTCGGCTCAGTGTCACCACCGGCCGCTCAGCCGAACAACGGTGCGATCACTTCGCCCCGGTTCAGCCGCACCGGGCGGTTGAGCCGATCGCGGACGACGGTATCGCCGGGGATGCCGAGCACGTGATACACCGTGGCGCCGACGTCGTTGGGCGAGTAGGCTCGCGTCGTCGGGTACGCCCCGATCGCGTCGGACTTGCCGATCACGTTCCCGCCACGCACGCCGGCTCCGGCGAACAGGCCGAAGAAACATGGCCCCCAGTGGTCGCGTCCCTTGTTCTTGTTGATCTTGGGCGTGCGGCCGAATTCGCCCAGCATCATCACCAGAGTGTTCTGCAGCAGCCCGCGCTGGTCCATGTCGTCCAGCAATGCGGCCATGCCCCGGTCCAGCGGCGGGAGCAGGTCGTTCTTCAGCCGGGGAAAGATGTTGCTGTGATTGTCCCAGGTCTGGACGGCCCCGATGTTCACCTGAACCACCGGCACGCCGACTTCGATCAGCCGCCGGGCCAGCAGCAGCGACTGGCCGAACGTGTGCCGGCCGTACCGTTCGCGAACCGCCGCCGGCTCCAGATCCAGGCGGAACGCGCGGGCCAGCCCGCCGGAAGTCATCACCGAAAACGCCAGTTCCTGTGCCTGCGTGAACCGGCCCGCTTCACCGACGGCGGCCAGTTGTCGCTGCTGCGCGTCGATTTCCCGAAGCAGCCGGCGGCGATTCTCCAACCGATGAACGTCGAGTCCGGGGGGCAGCGTCAGGTAGTCGACGCGGAAGTCGTCCCGGTTCGGATCACCGGTGATCTGCCAGGGATCGTACTTCGGCCCCAGAAACCCCGCGTGCTGTCCCGGCCAGGTCAGCGGTCCCTGCATCAGGAACGTGGGTAGATTCACGCCGCTGGGAATACCGTTGGCCGGCGGGCGGACGTACGCGCAACCGGCGGCGTAGTTCGGCCAGTCGTCGCGCGAAGCCACCTTGTCGAAGAACCCGCCCGGCTGCTTCTCGCCCGTCAGCACGTGATGCGTCGACATCAGGTGGTTGTTGTCGCCGTGCGAGAGCGTGCGGATGACGGCGTAGCGATCGGCCCGCGCGGCCAGCTGCGGCAAGTGTTCGCAGATCCGGAAGCCGGGTACGGACGTGGCGATGGGCTCGAATTCGCCACGAATCTCCGCGGGTGCCTGCGGCTTGATGTCAAAGGTGTCGTGGTGGCTGGCGGCACCGGTGAGAAATACGATCAGCACCGATTTCCGCTCCGGCGTGGGCCCGGAGACCGGCTGCCCGGCGCTCCGTTCAGCCGCCGACGCCGATCGCACACGCTCGCCGAAAGCTTGCGACGCGGTGACCCCCAGCAGGGCCGAATAGCCGATCTGCAACAGTTCCCGCCGACGGACGCCGACGCGGTGGCGATGCACTTCCTTGGACATGTTCGATCCTTTCGCTGATGCGAATGCGCGCCGTGGTGCCCGAGATCGGCTGCGGGCCCCAGCGGGTTCTCTCGGACCAGCCCGGCTGCAGGTCTTTTGCGATCGCGCGGATCCAGCAGCACGCGCGGGGGCGACACCGTCCAGTATGCCGGCTGTGCGAACGGACGGTCAACCGACGTCCGTCGTCCCGTGCCGCAGGTGCGATCCGTGCCGCGTCCTCGTCTGCGCAGCCCCTATGTTCACTGCCGCCGACCGCGACCATTCACAACGGCAGCGCCCACGGCATCTCGTGTGTGATTGGTTGTGCTGCGTTGGACGATCAAGGAAGTGCTCTTCGTCGTTTCTCAATAGACGCGAAGAGCCCGCGGACAAATCCTAATCGGTAGTGAGGTGTCTGCAGCCGATCAGCGCGCCGGCCGGCTGAAGGAAGACGGTATCAATCGGCTCGGATCGTTCCCAGCGGATCGGCAGGCGGTGAATATATCGTTTGCCTCCCGTGATCATCCGCTCGTTCGGCTGGCGAACCCGTGCTAACGGGACGTCTTCCCGAGTGCCAGGGCCTACCGAACGCGCCTGCGGACTCTCGCGCGGATCAATGACGCGGGTGCGAGGAACTCCCGCCGCACGCAGCAGCTGGCCCTCGGGCGCTCGGAGCCGCGGGGACGCCGGGTGGCTGTTTGTCAGTCTCCGGATTCGAAAGCCGAACGGACGAGTTCTTCGTCGAGCACCTCGTCGTCGGACATTGAGTCCAGCCGCGTTCCGTCGTCGGATTCTTTCAGCAGCACGCCCGCAAGAACCTCTGCGTCGTCGATCGTGATCTCCCAATAGGGCAGTGCGCGTTGCTCGGCAGGAAGATTGCGCAGTCGTGGCGCGATGCGCGACCACGGAACCACCCGTAAGTCGCTCTTGCTCAGGCTTTCCAATCCGGCAGAAGGCGGCGTGAGGATCACGATATCGACCTGCGGCAGGCAGACCGGCACGTCGTATGCCCATGTGGCCGCGGCCTTCGTGCCGTCGCTGTCTCGATAGAATGCGATCTTGGGCACAAAAAAACGATCGGCGACCTCATTCTGAAAGTCCGCCCTTTCATAGTTCCACATCCAGATTCTTCGAAGTTTTTCGGCGGGATAGACCGGGACGTTCTTGGCGTCGTCCAATGCTCGCAGCGCGCGAACTCCCAGACGGTTCGAAGCCTCCCAGTCGCGAATGAAGTCGTCGTGGCTGTACTGCTGGCGGATGGTGTCGGACTCGTCGACGACCAGAGGGTTGAAGGCCCCCAGGAACGCTTGCAGCTCGATCGCGGCTTCCTGCCCGAAGAAGCTCGGCCGGCCAAGATTGATTCCAAATGATGCCCAAATCAGTCTCTGGTCGTCTTCGGAACCAAAGCTGATCCGCCGCCGCCCGCAGAGGGCCGAAATCGCACGGATTATCCATGGAGGGGGACGGAAGGCTTGGTTTTCCTCTTCGGGATCACTCGGGCCCTCAAGTGAAAACCAGAAATAGACACCCGTATCCTTGTTGTGATAGGTCGCCGACGATTCGTCGAGTGTGTAGTGCGGCCGCCTGCGGAAATGTGCCCGGAATTGTTGCTTGCTTGGCTCACGGCCACGGGGCTGAAAATACAGGTCGAAACTCATCGTGCGGGCCTGCCGTCTCGATTGTCATGTGATCCGACCGACGCCACAGGATCACAGTGCGGGTATTCGAGCGGTGAGTCTTCAAATATGCTCGTCTCGCCAAACGCTTGTGGCGGCGACCGGTCCGCATTTGCAATAAGCTTAGCAAGGACATGTATCGAAGCGCTGTAGGTTAGCCGAGAGTTTTGCGACTGCAAATGGGATGCGCGTGGCTGGACAGCTCGGCGCGGGTGGGCGTTCAAGGGGGATTGCGCCACAGGCGGAGCGGGGCGGTCGTGCACCCTGGTGACGGATGTGGTCAGGACAGCAGGCGGCGAAGGGCGTCGGTGACGTCGGGGCGGAGGGTCATCGTCCGGCTGGCGGGGGCGAGGCGGGCGGCGATGGTCGCCAGCGTTTCTCCCGTGATGGGGTGAATCAGCGAGGGGGCCAGTTCGGCCAGCGGAAGGGCGACGAAGGGGCGGACGAGGATGTCCGGATCGGGAATCTTCACCGCCGACGGATCGATGCCCGTATGGATTCGGGGGAACGGACGTGGTGCGGCCGGAGTGACGTCGCTGCGTGCCGATGACGCCGTCGCGTGCGTTCCGGGGCGTGGTGCTGTCGCC
>RFHO01000299.1 GCA_003696385.1 Planctomycetota bacterium
CACTCGCAGTGCGGCGCGATGTCGGCACTGATCGACCCCGAGCAGGTACGCGGACTACCGTACCTGTCGGTGTGGCTGGAACACGCGCGGGCGGCCGCCGAAATCCTGGCCGACGGCGCCGAAGCAACGGATCTGTCGCAGCGCGTGGACCAGGCCATTCGGGCCAACGTGCTGGTCCAACTGCAAAACCTCCGGACGCACCCGAGCGTGGCGGCGGGGCTGCAGGCCGGCTGGCTGGAACTTCACGGATGGGTCTACCGGTTCGAAACCGGTGAAGTCCTCGCACACGATCCGCACCGCAATGCATTCGTGCCGCTCCGCGAGCGATATCCGGAAGGGCTGGCGTCGGCCTGATCCGGCGTCGCCGGCCGTTCCCGTGCAAGATTGCCGCAGCCACGACCGGTCCGGCCGAATGTGCGTCGACGGATCCACGGGCTGCGGTAAAGTCCGCGCGTATCGCCGCAGCAGCCCCCGAGTCGGCTGGACGTGCCGATCCTGCCGTCCCCGCCGCCACCGGCGACGTGCGTGCCACCGGCGATCGCTCGACAACACGGCGGATCTTTCGCCGACTGGACGTGAGCCGCTGCGTTCGCTCGAGTGCCGCTCACTTCTCCTTCAGCTCGGCCATTTGCCGCCGGACCTGGTCGATCTCGGCCTGCAGCCGCGGGATGTCGCTGGGGTCGTCGTTCTGCTGTTTGGCGGCGGCGAGCAGTTGCTCGAGCTTCTGCAGCTTCTTGCGGAGTGCTTCCCACTGTTTTTTCAGCTTCTTGTTCATCGCGCGCGTCCTCACTGTTCTTCACGATCGGCCGGCTGCGGACCTCACGATTGCTCTTTCGTCCCTGGCCGCCGCAAGCCTGCGGAACCGGCGGGCGGCTTGCGGCACATCGCTCAGGCGTCCTTCAGTGTGTCGATGACGGAGAGTTTCCCTGCGACCATTTCCGGACCGGAACGCTCCGTGAACGGAAACTGGTCGCAGTACTTCGGCGACTGCCATGCGGCGTAGGACCGGCGCCGGATGTCGTACGCATCCGGCAGGTAACCGATCCGCCCATTGGCGTAGCAGGCGATCATCAGCCAGGGCCAATGCGAGTCCGCTCGAACCTGACGGGCGAAGGGCGAAAACAGTTCCGCCGCATTGGAAACGGTGATCCAGTCACCGATGCGGACACCCTGCACTTCGGTCGGCAATTCTTCGGGGCGGCGTTCGAAGTCCGCCAGCATCCGGCCGGTCCATTCCATGTGGAAACGGCACATCGCCATCACGGCCTTGTGTTCGTCGCCGCCGTGACGGGCCACCATGTCGCGCGGCCGATTGGTCATTGCCCGGCCGAGGGTCGATTCCCAACCGCTGATGTCGCCGGTCTTCAGCCGCCGCTCGGCCTCCCGGCGATCCGCTTCGATCTCTTCGCGCGTCCAACGCCGCGTGGGCAAGCGCACGGTGCGCGATATGGCCGCAACGGTGTCCGATCGGCTCGGTTCGGCGATCGCCACGGCGTGCCGCACGACCGTCCACAAGCGCTCGGCCGGTTCGCGACAGCGGCTCGCGTCCTGAAACTCTCTGCGGAAGTTCGTGTCGCCGCAGGCGCCCTGGATGTACATCGCGGTGCAGCCCGGCCACGCGGATTCGATGCGATCACAGAGCATGCCCGGCACGTCGCGACTGACGGCAAACGGCCGCAGTTCGGTGCACACGGTGGGATGGGCCGCGAAGTTCACCACCACACCGAACGGCTCGCCGCCTTCGGTTTCGAGCACCGCGACGGTCAGCGTGTCGTCCACGACGCCGTCCGGACGCGTGCGGTTGAACGTGAGTCCGGAAGTGGTCGTGCGAGCCAGCCGCAGTCTGGCCGGCTGGCGGTCGCGCCAGGCCAGGATGGCGGCGGTGGCCGCCTGCTGCGCCGCCCACTGCTCGTACAGCGGATCGCACGCACCCACCCCAAGCAGACCTCCGGCGGCCGGAGCATTGTGCGAGTGCGAACAGGTCAGCAGCACGGTGTGTGGCGACAGCCCCAGCGTCCGGGCGATCCGTTCTCGCGTCCGCTGCGTGAAGGCCTCGTCGATCACCATCAGGTCCAGAGCCACGACGATCGCCCCGCCGCTTTCGCCCGATTCGTCCGGCGAACAGGCCAGGGCCGTCGCATACAGCGGATCGTGAATCTCCCGCCAGCGACGCTCGAGGTAGTAACCCCAGCCGGTCAGCTCGACGCCCCAGAACGGCGTGATCTCGCGTCTGGCAAAGCCCGCGTACAGCATGGCGAGGACCCCCGAGTGACGATGCCGGTTGCCGCGGTGAGCGCAAAGGCTGTTATGATGTCGCATCGCGGCGCAGGTCAAGCGGGACAGACTCCGTGCGCGGCGCCGCCGTCCGCGGCCCTCACGCGATCCCGCTTCGAAAAGGCTCGACCATGCGGATCAGTGCGATCGAAACGCGAATGGTGCGGATTCCGCTGAAACCGGAGCGGCGGATGGTCTCGGCACTGGGCCGGCACGACCATTCGGACTTTCTGCTGCTCCGCCTGTGTACGGACGCGGGCATCGAAGGCGTCGGCGAAGCGACCGTCACGCCGCAGTGGAGCGGCGAGACCGTGTGGGGAGCCAAGGCGTTGATCGACCGCGTGCTCGCCCCACTGCTGCTCGGCCGCGACCCTCGGGACATCGACGACATCGACCGGACGATGGCGCGGCGCGTGGTAGGAAACTGGTTTGCCCGTGCGGCCGTGGAGATGGCGTGCTGGGACGTCATCGGGCGGAGCGAGAATCGGCCGGTCTTCGAGCTGCTGGGCGGGGCGGTCCGGCCGCTGACGGTCAAGAGTCGGTTTTCGCTGGGGGCGTATCCGCCCGACGTCGCCGCGGAACGCGCGGCCGAACGCGTGGCCGCGGGCTTCGACACGATCAAGGTGAAGGTCGGCACCGACCCGCAGGAGGACATCGAACGTGTGCGTGCGGTCCGCGCAGCGGTGGGCGAGGCGACCACGATCACCATCGACGCCAACGGTGGCTGGGATTTCGATACCGCGCTCCGCTGCGTGCGGGCGCTGGAACCGGTCGGCGTGGCGTGGGTCGAACAGCCGCTGCCGCGGGGCGAGTACACCCGGTTGCGGCGACTGAAAGAACGGACCGGCTGCCGGGTGCTGGCCGACGAAAGCTGCTTCGACCTCGTCCAGGCCGAGGAACTGATCACGCAGGGCTGCTGTGACGCGCTGACCGTCTACCCGGGCAAAAACGGCGGGATCGCCCGCGCCCGAGCGATCGCGGCGCTCGCCGAGGAACACGGAATCCCTTGCACGATCGGCTCGAACCTGGAATGGGACGTGGCCACCGCGGCGATGATGCACCTGGTGGTCGGCACACCGAACATGCAGGTCGAGCGACTGCCCGGAGACTGCCTGGGACCGTCGTACCACGAGTTTTCCGTCGCGAAGGATCCGCTGCCCATCGACGGGCCGTTCACGACACTCCCGCGCCGCCCCGGTCTGGGTGTCGAGGTGGACTGGGACCGCGTGGCCGCGCACGTGCTGCCGGACTGAGCGGCGTCGAGCGGCCGGCGGACGCTTCCGATCGCCGCAGCTGCCCGGGCCCTTCGACCGTCCGCCGGTGCCCGAATCTCGGCCGCGTTCCACAGGCCGCAGCGTGGCGGGCCGGTGGACAAGGATGACCGCGCGGCGAAACGCGCCGTCTTCTCACCGCCGGGCGGCCAGGAATTGGGCCAGCGTGAGCACGTTGCGGATCAGCGTCCGGGCTTCGATGACCCG
>RFHO01000300.1 GCA_003696385.1 Planctomycetota bacterium
GCGTGATCAGCCGCAAAGCGCGATACCGCCGACGATGGATCGGCGCTGCGCTTGTCCCCTTACGCTCTGGATGTGCTCGAAATGGGCTTGCCCGAAGGCTTGGCCGGCGCGGTGTTGTCGATCCAGCAACGCCCGCTGGTGTGACCCCCGCTGGCGCCGCTGGGACCGCTGCCGGGACTCAGGGGGGTATCAGCCGGCCGCGGCGACGGGGATCCGAAGGGGGGCGAATCGGCGTCCGCTGTGCACGGTCGTGCGGTCGCCCGCCGGATCGCATCTGGAAAGGCGGGCTTTGCGGCGTTCCCTCCCGGTGGTGTCGATGGCGCGGCGGCGTAGTTCCCGCAAAATCGGCGGGAAGGGGTGTTCAGTTGGGGCGTCTGCGGATCGCTCGTGTCAGTGTTTTCGCGGAGTGGAACAGCGGTTGCGCACCAAGGCGGCCGCCGACCCTGCGGGCCGGGCGGTCGTGGGGGCCGTTTGGTGGGCGGGGGTGTGTGCGCAATTCGAGCCATGATCGGGCAGTTTGTGTCCTCGGCGGGCCATGAACGACGAGACCTCGCGCTCACGATCGGAATCCCGGGATGTCCGGCGGGGTGGTGCCGATTCAGACACGGTTTTCCAGCGGGTGCCGGATGCGGAGGCGGCGTGGTTGGCGGGACCGGTTCCGCGCGATTACTGGTCGTATCCGGCCCATCGGCGGCGCTACATGCACTGGGCGAGCGGAGCGCTGGGATTGCGGCGGTATGAGGACTGGTATGCGGTGACGACGCAGCGGTTGCGCCGCCTGCCCGGAGGTGCGTCGTTGTTGAACGTGTTCGGCGGGTCGCTGTACGCCGCGGTGCAGGAGGCGTTCCCGGAGTACGAGTTTCTGCCGTGGCTGTTTCGGGCGTGCCCGCGTTCGTTCTGGCACGCGGCCGAGAATCGGCGGTGGTATATGCGGTGGCTGGAAGGGGAGCTGGGAATCGTGCGCCCCGAACAGTGGTACGCGGTGACGCACGAGGACTTCAAGCGGCACAAGGGCAGTGGCTTTCTGACGTGCCACCACAGCAGCATTCCGGAGGCGGTTCGGGAGTATCGGCCGGAGTACCCGTGGTGTGAGTGGCTGTTCGCGAAGACTCCCAAGGGGTTCTGGAATCGGCGGGCGAACCGTGTGCGGTACCTGGAGTGGCTGGGGCAACGGTTGGGTTTCACACGGATGGAAGACTGGTACGGTGTGCGGCGGACGGACTTTCTGAGGCATCACGGCGGGCATTTGCTCCGCTATTACCGCGGATCGCCGGTGCGCGCGCTGCGGGATTGTTTTCCGGAATACGACTGGAAAGAGTGGTTGTTCGGGAGGGTGCCGACCGGTTTCTGGGACGTGCCGTCGAATCGTGTCCGTTACGTGGTGTGGCTGGCGGGGGAGCTGGGCATCCGCAACGTGGCTGACTGGGAGCGGGTGGCGGTGGCCGACCTGCGCCGGCATGGTGGTGCGGGGTTTTTGACGCGGCACGGTTCGGTGGCGGACGCGATCGCCGAATGCGTTGCGATCTGGCGGTCAATCGGCGAAGGGGCCGAAGATCACGGTCAGTGATCGCGGGCCTTGCGCGCCGATGACCAGGGACTGCTCGATGTCGGCGGTCTTGGAGGGACCGCTGATGAAGGCGCCCCAGGTGCCCGGCTGGAGTTCGATCCGCTGGTACGCCTGGTACATGTTGCTCACGATCGCCCCGGTGGGCACAAGCAGTACCAGGTGTTCGGCCCAGAAGAGGACGACGCGGTGCGGGATCCGCCGGTCGGTGACCCAGACGGCCGCATTCTCCGCCACGGCGAAATCGCCGCAGGCAATGGCGAGGTCAAGGGGGCCGAGGGTGTGGGGATCGTCGTCGGGCCGCAGTGTCACGTTGCCGGGCCACAGGTCCGGAAGCTCGCTGAAGACGTTGCTTGCGCCGAGCTGGTCGATCAGTTCGGCGATTCGCGCTCGCGCGGCCTCGGGCGAGTCGGCTTCCAGAACGTTTCCGCCGACGGCCTGAAGCTGTTCGCGGAACGTGTCCATCGGTTGGGCGTATGCGGTCCAGGGGCCGTCCAGCGGTGGGAGGTCGCGGGGCGGCAGGCTGAGTTGTCGCAGTCGTTTCAGGATCGTGTCTCGCGAGTCGCTCATGTCGCTTGACGGCGTCGTTTCGTGGTGTCGTTTCGAGGGATCGGCACTGTTGCAGGCGCGGAGCCGCGTGGGTCGCACGGTGGAGGGCTCATGTCCCGTCGCGGGCGGATTCGACGGCGGACGGCCGGTTGGACTCTTCGGTCCGTGGGGACGGGCCCGATCGGTCTCCTTGCGCCGGAGCGGGAGGGCGCTCGGCATGCCTGCGGCGCCAGAGTTCGCGGAAGCTGTGTGGCGGAGCGGGGGGGAGCTCCCGCTGGCGGCCCCAGGGGTTGAAGCGGTTGTAGATCAGCCAGCGCGGCAGGATGCGCAGGGCACTGCGGAGGCGGCGTCCGATGCGTTCGAACCGCCTCGGGTCGCGGAGGACCCAGGCGGCGAAGCGCATCGGCCAGCGTTTGGATCGCGGCAGGGCTCCGCGGCGAACGACTTCCCGCCGCCACAGCAGCAATTCGTGGTGCAGGTCGATCTTGACCGGACAGACGTCGGTACACGAGCCGCACAGGCTGCACGCGTAGGGCAGTGATGCGAAAGCGTGCGTATCCCGTGCCGGGGCGAGGATCGAACCGATCGGGCCGGGGACGGTCGTGCCATAGCTGTGGCCGCCACTGCGACGATACACCGGGCAGGTATTCATGCACGCGCCGCAGCGGATGCATTGCAGCGAACGCCGGAATTCGTCGCTGGCCAGCAGGTTCGTGCGGCCGTTGTCGACCAGCACGATGTGCAGCTCGCCGCCGCGCCGTGGGCCGTGGAAGTGCGATGAGTAGGCGGTGATCGGCTGCCCGGTGGCCGAACGCGCCAGCAGCCTGAGAAAGATGCTCAGATCGGCCAGTCGCGGAATGATCTTTTCGATGCCCATGCACGCGATGTGCACGGGCGGGAAGGACACGCCCAGATCGGCGTTGCCTTCGTTCGTGCAGACCACGATGCCACCGGTTTCGGCGATGGCGAAGTTCACACCGGTGATGCCGACATCGGCCTCGCGGAAGCGGCGGCGCAGATCCTGCCGGGCCGCTTCGGCCAGTTGCTGGGCGTCGGTGAGCCCTTCGGGCGTGCCCATCGTGCGGTGGAAGAGTTCGCCGACCTCCTCGCGTTTCAGGTGAATGGCGGGCATCACGATGTGGCTGGGGGGTTCGCCCCTCAACTGCACGATGCGTTCGCCCAAGTCCGTGTCGACGACCTCGACGCCGTGACGTTCGAGGAACGGGTTGAGGTGGCATTCCTCGGTGAGCATCGACTTGCTCTTGACGACACGCTTTGCGTAGTGCCGCCTGAGGATCTCCAGCACGATGGCGTTGTGTTCGGCGGCGTCGGCGGCCCAGTGGACGGTCGCTCCGGCGGCGGTCGCCTGCCGTTCGAACTGTTCCAGCAGCTCGCCCAGCCGCGAGAGGGCATAAGCCTTGATGGCCGACGCGCGTTCGCGCAGCTCTTCCCATTCGGGCAGGCCGTGTGCCTGGCGGTCCCGTTTCTGACGCACGAACCACAGGGCTCGGTCGTGCCAGTGCGCGCGTTCCGAGTTGGCCACGAAGCGGGCGGCGGCTACAGGGTGGTCCATGGTTCTCCGGCCAGTACTTCGGCGACGTGCTTGACGCGGAGCGGCACGCCGTCACGGCGGATCAGGCCGTCCAGGTGCATCAGGCAGGACATGTCGCCGGCGACGATCACCTGGGCTCCGGCGTTCCGGTGGTCGGCGATGCGATCGCGTCCCATCATGCAGGAGACGGCTTCTTCGGTAACGGCGAACGTGCCACCAAACCCGCAGCACTCGTCCGGCCGTTCCAGCGGCACGAGTTGAAGGCCTTCGACCGTTTCGAGCAGGTTGCGGATCTTGTGAGGCCGCTGTTCGACGCGTTCGGAATCGGGCCCCAGCCGCAGTTCGCGCAATCCGTGGCAGCTCTGGTGCAGACCGACGCGATAGGGGAAGCGGCTTTCGACAC
>RFHO01000301.1 GCA_003696385.1 Planctomycetota bacterium
ACCCAGGCCACCGCCGAAGCCGCCCAAGCCCCCGAAGCCGCCGAGCCCCCCGATCGGCGTCGTCACCGGAATCACCAGGTCACCCACGGGATAGACGCGGGTCGAGAGCTTCTCTTCCGCAGCCACTTCGGTGGTGATCTTCATCACTTCGTCCTCGATGACGTAGGTCAGCCCCAGTGGTTCCAGCATGATCTTCAGGGCGCTGCGGAGTGTCACTCCCGACAGCACGAGGTTCACCGGGTCGTCCCCGCTGATCCCCTCTTCGGTCAGTGCGGCCTCGTCGATGATGATCTGAATGCGGTGTTGATCGGCAATGAATCCGATCGCGTCCCGCAGCGGCGTGTCGGCGAACTCGAGCTCCGTCTGGTTGTCCAACTCCTCATTGATCCGCTCTTCGGCCTTGGTGACCTTGTGCAGATCGACCGATGCCCACTTCTTGCGCCGTTCACTGAGTGCCTTCCAGACTTCCGGCGCCGGCCAGCGGATCGGCGGTTCGTCCGGAAACGGCACGTGCGAACGCTCCACCTGCTCCAGCGCCTCCAGGAAACGGTTGGCACGGAGTGTGCGCAACCGGAACGCGACGTTCAGCTGGTCGGCGGCGTCCGCGGTGAACTTGGCCGCCGCGGCCGTGCCACTCTTCGGGCGAATGCTGATCGCGGCCTCGGCCACCGACCGGGCTTCCTTGTAGGCGTCGTCATCGCCACGAATTCCCTCGTCGATCAATGCCCGGATCTGGTCGATCAGATTCTCCAGCCGTTCGTCGTCACGCAGCGTCTGTTCGATCAGCAACTGTTCCGCCTCGACGACGGCCCTGCGTTCCTGAGCCTGTATCTGCTGCTGCCGACGAACCTCGATCCGACTCTGCACTTCGGCGATCACGCCCTGCAGGCGACGGCTCAGTTCCTGTCGCACGGCCGGATCGATGTCCGTCGCCGCCAGAACGGTCCCCCGCGACCGCTTCAACAGCGACAAGGCCGCTTCCGGATCCTCCGCCGCGATTTTGCGAGCCGTTTCGATATCGTTGGTCACCTGCAGCCGCAGCCGTTCCGCCTTGATCCGCCGCCGCGTTTCGATCTCCTCAATCAGCGCCGGTGGCGCGCCTTGGGACCCGCCGGAAGTTTCCGGAGTCTGCGCCGTGTCCGATGGCGGCGCTGGCGGCTTGGGCACCACCTGAGCAACGGGACGAATGGAGGCGTCCGCTACCGACGTGCGTCGGCCCGCGGTCGCTTCCCCTGCGAGGCCGTTTCCGCGGTTCGCAGCCGGCCCTGCATGCCGCTTCGTCCGCTCCAGCAACTTCTGCGCGGCCGTGTGTCCCGGGGCCACTTCGAGGACCGCGGCCGCCAACTGCCGGGCACTCCGATAGTCCTGCGCGAAATAGGCCCGTCGGGCCGCGGCCAGCATGTTCTCCACGGCGACGTCGTAAAGGTTGCGGTACGCCGCCAGGACGGTATCCCCGGCCAGAGGGTTCAGCCCCTGCAACCGTGCCAACCGACGGGCCAACGGCATCAGGAACGCCCATTGCTCGGCGATCGCCCTGGAATCGCGCTCGACGACCACGGAGTCCACCGTTTGCGCATCTCCCCGCCGACCGTGAATCGTCACCGTGAAACGCGCCGGCAGTTCACCGCCGATCACCCAAACCGTGTCGCGATCCGACCGTAAAGGCAGCGGCAGCAGGTTCACCGGCTCCCTCTGACCATTCACCGTGTACCGGTCCACGTACAGCACCGGTCGCCGCGCGGAAGCCGCCAAGGTCCGTCCCAGCGTCCCCGCCTCTTCCGCATCCCCGTTCGGACGCAACGCAAACGCAATCTGTCCACCGCTGTGGTGGGCGAAAATCGCCGGCAGCTCCCAGTCTACGCGGTCACCGATCAACAGCCCGTGAAACACGATCCGCCGTTTGGCCAGCGACTCCGCGAGCGTGCGCACCTGTTCCACGTTCGCCAGATTGGCGACGCTCATGCCATCCCCGAAATACGCCACGGCGCGCCGCCCCGCCACACCTTCGAGACGCTTTGCAGCGGCGACGACACCAGCCGGCAGGTCCGCCGCTCCGAGCGGAACACGCCGCTTCAAAGCTCCCATCGCATTCCGCCACTGTGTCGACCCCGGCGCAACGAACCCCGAATGCAGCTCGACCGCACGCACATCCAAGGCCATCAGTGCCACCCGGTCCGACTGCGGCAAGCCGGCCACGTAGCCCCGGACGGCGTCCAGAGCGAATTGCCGCAACAACCCCACCTGGCTCGCCGACGTGTCCACCAGCAGCACGTGATATGTCGGTCCCGAAACCGGCGTCTCACGCGTCGTCCGCAAACGCACGATCGACTGGACGCTGTCGCCCTGGCGAAACTCTGCCGCCTGGCCGCGCACCAGCCCCTGTTCGGCTTTGACCGAGCACGGCCCCGCACCCAGAAACGCCGCCAAGAGGCCGCCAACGAACAACATTCGCGAGATTCGGAACGCAAAAACTGTCATGTTCTGGCTCCATCGTTCGGATGGATGACCGCCTGCGATCGGCTTCCCCGCCGTGCTCCGCCGTCACGACCGATCAGCTCCGCAAACGGGGCCGCGAGAATCGCGGTTACACATCGCTGGACCGCCCGGGCGACGCCGCAACGAAACCACCCGTGCGCATGCGCGGCCGACTTCATTCTACCTCTTCTGTCGGCCGACTCGAAAGGAATTCCTGCGCCGATTGCGGCTCCACCGAACGCGTCCGACCAAGTTTCCGACGCAGCCCACTACGAGGAGCATCGGACGCATCGTGCAACCGACCGGCGCGACCGTCACGGGAGCCGTACCAGCGACAACCGTGCACACACGCGTGTCCGGCACGACCGGTCGCGCCGGCAGAATCTTCGACACTCCCGATCACGCCACACGCCCCGTCGCAAGACCACTCGGACGCGCACCCCGCACCGCAGCTCAACCCGAGCGGCCGCCGGCACGCTTCGCCCACGACCGACACCGCACCGCCAACCGCGGCAAGCCTGGGCGGGGCTCCGATCGATCAGCGTACAGAATGCCACGCCAGCGACACACGTGTTGGCAACTGCACCGGCTGGCTCGAGGTGACGCGCAAATTCGCTCGACACCCAACGCGTCCTGAAACGCCGCTCATCCCCGGGCGGCCCACGTTCGCAGAACGCTCATTGGCGGACCGATTGCAGCAACGCGCGGCCGCGAGGGGTGATTTCGTACCGTAGCCCGACATGCCGATCCACCAGCTGGAACTGCAACAGTCCCAACGCGATCAGCTTGCCGTGGATCCGCGACAACCGGGACGGTTCAATGCCTTCGACGTGATCAATGCGAGCCATCTCGGAGTGCCTCCGACCGCCGTCGGCCGCCGTCGGCCGCGCAGACCGCCCGGCGTCGGCGTAAGCCGCCAGAACTTCCGACCAGCCGGATTCTCGATCCAGAATCTCGCGTTCGAGCCTCGTCATCGCTGCACTCGGTGCGGGATCGCTCCAGACCTGCGGATACCGAACACGACGGACCAGCGACGCAGCCGCCGCCTGGCCTCTGCGCTGGTATCGGTCGGTCGTTCCCCGCGATTGCAGCGCACCGTCCCGACGCCCCATCTCCGGCGCAGCCGGTAGATTCGACACGATGGGCGAAACTGATACAGTGCGAAACCATCGGAAACGCACTGCCCGCCCCGATCGGGCGGCCCGTGTGACCGCCGCCGCACGGACCGACGAAAAGACCGGCCGTTGAACGGAGAACACCGCGTGAACCGCCCCCACTCCTCCTCGACCGTCGAACACGTGCTCGTGGTGCCCACCGCCGTCTTTCACCAGTTGGGGCCGTTCCAGGGCTTCCAGCCGGATGCGGACCGCTACCTCGAGGTGCTGCTGGATCCCGCCTACACGAGCTTTCGCCCCCGCGACGCCATGGAAACGGACCCGGATTTCAAGCAACTGATCCCGTACTGCATTTTTTCCTGCGACGGCGCCGTGTTTGCGTACACGCGGAGCACGCAGCAGGGTGAATCGCGGCTGCACGCCAAGCGGTCCATCGGTGTCGGCGGTCATATCTGCACGCTCGACGTCACTGGTACGGGCTCGCCGTACGAAGAGGGACTACGGCGGGAACTCGAAGAAGAAGTCCACATCGACAGCCCTTATCGCCACAGATGCCTGGGGCTGATCAACGACGACAGCACCGATGTGGGACGCGTGCATTTGGGTATCGTGCACCTGTTCGAACTGGATCGGCCGCAAGTTCGCCCCCGGGAACGGTCGATGATAGATGCAGGCTTCGTGCCGCTCCCCGTGTTGCGACAACAACGGGCCGCCTTCGAAACCTGGTCACAGATCTGCCTGGATCACCTCGCGGGCATGCTGTGACGCCACGAGACGGCCGCTGCAACGGAATTGCCGTGTTTTTCGACGTCGTCAGCAATGGAGTGCCGACATGTCCCATTTACTTCGACCACGCCGAATCACCGCCCTCTCCGCCGGCACTGCTGTGGCACTGGGAATCTGGGCGGTCAGCCAGGCGGCCGGACCTGCTCCGGGACAACTCACCGAACAGACACTCGGCGGCCTGCTGGCGCAAATCGGCCTGAAGCCGCAGAAGGTCGAACAGCGATACGACTTTTCCTTCAAGGCCGTCCACCAGGGCCAGGAATGGGAAATGTCCATGACCGCCGTGTTGAGCCGCGACGGTCGGTCATTGTGGGTGATGGCGTGGCTGGACGAGATTCCCGCAGGAAACGTCCCGTCCGACCGACTGCTGCGGTTGCTGGCGGCCAACGACGAACTGGGCAACGGCAAGTTCTTCGCCTACGTTCACGCCAGCCGCAGGCTCATCCTGCAGCGGGTCATTCCCAACAACGGCATCGACACCGCCACGATGATCGAAATCCTGAAGGATCTGAGTCGCTCGGTGATCGAGACCTACCCCCTGTGGGCAACCCAGCGTTGGCAGACGCCGCAGACGCAGCCCGTCTCGAATCGAACCGTTCCGAACGGCGTGAACCGGCCCGCTCGTTTCGCGGTCCCACCGGCGCTGCAGACATCCCCGCGCTGATTGCAAAATACCGGCGGCGCGAGGTTGCCTGACAGCACCGTCTCCTCGGTGCCGCGGCCCACCGCAGCCACCACGCGTCGCCCCCCACCGACGAGCCGCCGTTTCGCGCCCTGCCGGATCCTTCGCGGGAGAATGCCACGGCGCGACCGTACCGGCCGGCCGGACGCGCTGGTTGGTTCGCCTCAGACTCGCGAAGGGTCACCGCGGTCGCGCGGCCGGCGGAACTTCTGCAATGGGGACCGGCCTTTGCAGTTGCGGTCCGAGGAAAGCGCCGGTCGTTCCTTCGACCTGTCCCGCGGAATCCGTCGAGGACGACTCTTGCCGCGGCGGGATCGGGACGAAGCGCTCGCCCAGGCCGCCGCGTTCGAACTCGGGCGCGGCCCGGCCCGTTTCCACACCGTTTTCGGGAGGCGATGGTGGAGACGGCGGCGCCGTTTCGGCGCGGGCTCCTTCACCGGAACGCCGCGCGCCGGCCGCCTCATCGGCCCCTTCGGCCGGTCGCACCGGCAAGCGAGCCAACACGAGCTGTGCGGTCGGAGTCCGGATCTCGGTCAACCGGAGAATCTCCGGACGGGCCGCCGTGGCATAACGCCTGGCCGCTGTCGCGTTGTCCGCGGGGGGCAACTGCAGTCGCAACGTGATCTCTTCCACGCCGGGATAGCGCAACGTCACGTCCGCCGCCCCGGCCACCGAAGTGCGCGACGACCACTGGCGGCTTTCGGACACGATCTCGATTGGGAACCGCAATTCGTGCCGTGTCGCCGTGGCGACGAGCTTTGGACGTCCCACCGATTTGGCGAACCCTTGGGGAAAACGGACCCGCACCTGAGCCAGGGGCGTGTGCCAGTTCGGAGTGGCAGCCACCACCAACTCGTCCGCTCCAAACGTGCTCGGCTCGACATAGGCCACGAATGAGTTGTGCAGAAAGGTCTGCAACGGCGCCGGAAGGCCCGAACGCTGCAAGACCGCCGCCGTCCGCAGCAACACCGGCACCGGCGTGTCGCGTACCGTCTCGGGCTTCGACAGCCAGCGCACCAGTTTCGTCTCCTCTCCCTGTTCCACGTACAGCGAAAGCAGACCGGCCAGGGAGCGTTCGCGTTCCAGTTTTTCATCCAGATTCCGCAGTATCGCGTCCTCGGCCTCCATCACCGCCCCACGCTTGGCCAGGACATACGCAGCCATCAGATTCACTTCCCACTCGTCGGTCGCCTGAGCCAACGCGAGGCGAGCCGATTGTGCTGCACCGGCCAGATTCTGGTGGTCCTCGATCACGGCCAGGTTGGCCAGCGCCGCCGCCAGCATCACATCGCGGCGGAAGTGATCTTTCGCCACGCGGTACAGCTCACGATAGGTCTCCGCCGCCTGTTCCAACCGCCCCAGCATCTGTTGCGTCCGTCCCAGGTGATACCAGTACGGCGGATAGCACTCCATGAACGGCCGCAGTCGCTGCAACAACCGCAATCGCACCTCCGGATCCTGCTCCTGGACGGCCTGCGCCAGGTCTTCGAGGTCCTGGTCACGCACGAGCCATTGATCCGGAATTCCCTTCTCGCGGGCCAACCGCCAGAAGGTGAGGAGAAACTTCGACGATTTCGAGACGAGCGACGTCATCCGCTGCTTGTCCACCTTCCACAAGTCCGCGTCGCGCTGCCACGTCAGCTCGCGATAGTCCCACCAGCTGTTCACACCGGTCCGCACCGCACCGACAAACTGGCCCGTCAGAATCTCGGCACCGAACAGGAAAGCCTGCGTTCCCAACCGCTTGCCCAGCGAACTCCCGTAACGCTTCTTGTAAATGGTCTGCTCGCGTTCGGCCGCCCGGATCTCGGAAATCTCCTGGAGCACGGTCGCGTACAACTCGACCACTTCCTCATCGGCCAGTCCGGAAAGGTTCAGGTTGTTCAGCACCCGGGTTTCCTCCTCGGCCAGCACTTCGGGGGTCGGCGATTTGCGGATCCGATGAAACGACGCCCGGCAGTAGTTCAAGGCCGTCGCGGTCCGCCGCTTGGCCTGGTCCTCACTCACCGCGCCCTTGGCCGTTTCGTCCGCGCCCACGAATCCCGCCGAGCCCGCGAAGCTGCCGATCAGCGCTGCACAGCACACAACGCGAATCGTGAATCGCGTCTTTGACAATGCCGGATACGCGGCACCGTGAGAGCAACGTCCCGAATCGGCCATTCGATGCGGCCCGATACCGTGCGTCGCGATCATCGATGCCCTTCCTTTCGGTAACCCGTCAAATCAGCACGCCAACGAGATTCCCATAGGCCGGCCGCTCTCTGCGATTCATGCGCCGGCGGACCACACGGCTCTGAGGAAGCGTAGCCCCTTTCGAAGCCGATGCCGCGATGCCTTCGGCGAAACCGACGCAATTGGCGCAATCCGCAGCAGCCTGAACCGGCTGGCGAAACTTTGCGGCTGCTCCACGTGCGGCAGCGCAACGGTCCGCAGCACTCCGGCATCACCACGTGCGGGGACACCCGCCCCGTAGTTGCATGCCACCCGAACCCGTCGCAGGCCGGCGCACGGCGTGCCACGCCGCACGCACCTTCCGCTGCTCGCCACTCTCGGTGCGCAACAAAAAGGTCGCCGGCCGAGGGACCAGCGACCTTTTTCCGTGACACCTCGCACCGCCACCGCGGCGGCGTGCGTCACTCACTCGCTATACGCATTCGTTGTCGATTGGAAGCACCCCGCAAACGCCGCACGCTTCCGCGAGACGCGGGCCTGGGAATTGCGGCGGAACTCGATGCTCCCAACCGACGCACCCGACGCGTCAATACGGCGCATCCGCCCCGACACTCGACTCACTGCGGCGCCGAAAACTTCTCCTCCTCCGTCGGCGTCGTACCCGACTCGTCGCGGATCCGGGCCAGCAACTCCTCCCGGACGATGTTCAGCTCCTTTGGAGCTTCAATGCCCAGCCGCACGGCGTTCGGCCCAATCCTCACCACCGTCACGGCAATTTGGTCACCGATCAGAACACGTTCTCCGACCTTCCGCGAGAGCACGAGCATGACAGATCTCCTTTCTGATGACCGCGGCTCCACGCCGCCACTTTGACAACAAGATCGAAATGATAACCACAGTAGCCCCCCAAACGCCAGCCAAAACCGCACCGCAAACACTCCACACGCACGACTGCCTGCTTTCTAGGCACCGAACGCCCGCGAGCCGGCCCGCAAGACGGTATAGAACACCTGAACAGTATACACACGGCCACATTGCGAGCCGAGGGCGCAACAGCGCGCTCCGCTGACTGCTGAAGATGGCGGCATGATCGACTTTGCGTCCGCAGCCGACGCCCGTCCGCGTCAACCACACCGTGCCCAGCCGACCCGCGCAGCGACCAATGATCACCGCACCGCGTACCCACCGCGACGATCGGCGCCGCAATCCCGCGACGGCGATCCGACGCGCAAAGAAATTCGGGGAGGCGCGAGGACGGGCGGATCAAGACCAGTCGAAGGCGAGGTCCATCGCCGGCGGGGAATGCGTCAAGGCACCGACGCTGATTCGATCGACACCGGTGCGGGCAATCGCGCCGATCGTTTCCAGCGTGATCCCACCGGAGGCTTCCAAGAGAGTCGTCGGCTGGATCCGATCGCGAAGTCGCACGGCTTCGACCAGCATGGGGGACGAGAAATTGTCCAGCAAAACGATGTCGGGCCGAGCCGCCAGAACGTCGGCAAGCTGCTGGACGTCATCGACCTCGATTTCCACGAACGCAGCCTGCGGGCAACGTTGCCGGGCCGTTCGCACGAGTTCGGCCAACGAACGGTCCGGGTTGTGCCGTCGCCACGCTGCGATGTGGTTGTCTTTGATGAGTACGGCGTCGAAGAGCCCCATCCGGTGATTTTCGCCGCCGCCGACGCGAACGGCATACTTCTGCAACCGCCGCCAACCCGGAAGGGTTTTCCGCGTGTCCAGGATGCGCGCCCGGGTGCCTCGTGCGGCCGCCACGCATCGCGCCGTCAACGTGGCCACTCCGCTGAGATGGGTGAGAAAGTTCAGAATCGTCCGCTCCAGCGCCAACAGCGTCTGCAATCGTCCTTGAAATCGGCCGACAGAATCGCCGGCTTCCACGAGGCTGCCCTCCCTGACGGACGGTATCCATTGCAACGTGGCATCGGCCCGCTCCAGGATCAGCGGCACCAACGGCAACCCGGCGATGACCCCCGCGGCGCGGGCCGTCACCGTCACACTCCCTTCCCAGGACGGATCCAACAGAGCCTGCGAAGTGATGTCACCGCGCGACGCCCAGTCTTCGGCCAACGCTGCCGCGATCAACGCCGACGCATCGCGCCGTTCGTCTTCGGTGAAGCCGTACCGATCGTGGTCGACACTCATGCCCCACGACGTCTCCCAATTCCCCGGACGAGACTCGCCGCTCCGCTCCCGGGAACTACATCCCGACCGGCGCGCCCGGACACCGCGATTCTTACCCGGTCCGTACGATCGTCGAGCAACCGGGCGGCAGGGACAACGCCATTATCGCGACTGCCGACCATTCGTCGGCTCGCGCGGCGAATAATCGACCACGACCGCTGGACTCAGCCCTGGTCCTTGCGCGTCGGTTCGTAAGCCACCACTCCCTGAACGCGGTACTCATCCAGCAGTCGGTTGATCCGCTTCTCGATCCGCGTCAGCTCTTCGCCCTGCTGTCGAGTGACGAAGGTGAACGCATAGCCCGGCACGTCGGACGACAGCCGCCCGGTGCGGCCGATGCGATGCACATAATCGTCCTGAAATTCCGGGATGTCGTAGTTGATGATGTGCGAGACACCGGAAACGTCGATACCCCGTCCCACGACATCCGTCGCGATCAGCAGACGCACCCGGCCTTCGCGGAAGGCACGCATCGTCCGGTCCCGCTGCCGTTGGGGCAATTCGCCGTGCAGGTGCGCCACATCGGGCAGTAGCTTCGAGAACTTTTCGTACAGCTCGGTCGCCCGCCGCCGCGTGCGTGTGAACACGATGGCCTGCTTGGGGCGCTGTTCCAGCAACAGGCGGGCCAGCACGGCGGGCTTACGCTCCTCGTCCACCGTGATGTAGTACTGGTGGATGTCACTGATCGCCACCCGGTCCTCGGAAAGATCGATCATCGCCGGATTGCGCATGTAACGACGGGCAAGACGTTCCACCGGCGGCGGCATCGTGGCGGACAACAGCAATGTCTGACGCTCGCTGGGACAACGCCGCAGAATGCGTTCGATGTCGGGCCGGAAGCCGATGTCCAGCATCCGGTCGGCCTCGTCCAGCACGACGAACCGCAGATGCGACAGATCCAGGGCCTTGCGACGCAGCAGGTCGATGACGCGCCCCGGCGTGCCGATGGCGATGGCGGGACGTTTTTTCAGCTCGCGGATCTGCCGGTCGATCGGATGACCGCCAACCAGAGCCACCACGCCGCAACGCCGCGTACTTCCCAAACGCACGGCTTCATTGCGGACCTGCAGTGACAGTTCACGCGTGGGAGCCAGCACCAGCGCCTGAAGCTTGTCGCTGCGGAGATCCAGCCGCTCCAGGATCGGAATCACGAACGCTGCGGTCTTCCCCGTTCCGGTCCGCGCCTGACCGATGCAATCACGCCCCGTCAGGGCCACGGGAATGAACTCGGACTGAATCGGGCTGGGCGTCTTGTACCCCACCTCGTACAGCGCACGCAGCGTGTCCAGACTCAACCCGAACTGCGCGAAGGCACTGTCCGAAACGAATTCCGCAAACCCTTCCTCGTCGACGTCCCCGGCTGGCTTGCCGGACACCACGTCTGACGCTTCCCCGCGGTTCGTGTCGGCAGCGGCGATGACGGCGCGCTGGGCCTCGGGCCGGAGGCGATCTTCGTCCGCTGCCTGCGGCGTCTTCGACGCAATGCATTCGTCCGTCGCGCGAGCTTCGGCGGGCACGCCGGAGGGTTTGCTGAGCGTTTCCGAAGCGGTTTCAACGGCTGCCTGAGATCGGGGCGATCGTTCCGAACGGCGTTTGGACGATCTGCGACGTCGGGGTTTGTTCATGGGCACCACAGAAAAACATCGTCAACACAAAAGGCGCGAGCACCGCATCCCTCAGATTTCGATGCGTGCACCGAGCAACCGGACGAACTCACGCACCCACACCGCATTCGCAGGCCACGCAGGAGCCGTCACCAGGTTGCCGTCAACCACCACACCGTCGATCGCCGTCGGCACGTATTCGCCGCCTGCCAGTGTCACTTCGGGGCCGCACGCCTCGTACGAGGTACACCGCCTGCCATGCACCACGCCGCTGGCAGTCAGAACCTGCACGCCGTGACAGATCGCCGCGATCGGCTTTCCATCACGGTCGAATCGCTGCACCAACTCCCGGACGCGAGCGTTCAAGCGAATGTATTCCGGCGCCCGCCCGCCGGGAATCATCAGCCCCTTGTATGAATCCGGGTCAACCTCTTCGAAGGTCGCATTCAACGTGAAGTTGTGTCCGCGCTTTTCGGTATACGTCTGATCGCCCTCGAAGTCATGAACAGCCGTGCGAACCTGCTCACCCGCCTTCTTGCCGGGACAGACCACGTCGACCTCATAGCCCAGGACCTGGAGCGCCTGAAACGGCACCATCAATTCGTAGTCTTCGGTGAAATCACCAGTGATGATCAGCACGCGCTTGCTCATCGCCAACCCCCGCGCAGGTACTGCGTACGAAAGTCAACATCATTGCGCCGCCCGCGACCGCAGACGCACTGCACATCGGCGACATGCAGCCTCCCGCACCCGCCAGCCGCGGTCGATTGTGCGCTTTCTGCAGACTAACATCCCGCTCCCCGGTTTACCACTGAGCCCACCGGCCGCGCGGGAAATGGTTCCGCCGGAACCGGACCCGATCCCGTTCACCGCGCCGAGCGTGACGGTGCGTTCACGGTACCGTCGTGCCCATCCGCACTGAAACCGCTTTCCCCGATCGAGGTGAGCGCGGACTTCGTTGTAGAACCGCCAACTTGACCACCACGAGCAACGCGGCAAAGACGACCAACCAACCAAATCGCTCACGCAGCTTCGCACCCTTCCAGCGCTGTCCCACCGCACTGCCGATCCGTGCGCCGACCGTCCCCCCAACCAGCAGACACGCCACAAGCAGCAAATCCACGTTGCCATACCAGCCGTGAGCGATCGTCCCTTGAAAGGCCACCAGCCACGCGATCACCAACGACGCCACCACGGCTTTCTGTGTCTTGACCCCGAACAGGTATACCAGACCGGGCATCAACACCAGCCCGCCGCTGATTCCCAGGAAACCACCCAACACCCCCACACCGACGGCGAACCAGCACACCACCGGCACGGAAACCCGGCCGGCCTCTCCACCACCCGGCAAGGGCATCGACGGCGGAAGACGCCAACGCTGCAGGTATCCGCGCGACAGCGGGCGTCCCGCTGCCGTACGCCGGCTTTCCCACACCAGAAACCCACCGACCAGACTCAGCGTCAAGAGGTATCCCACAGAGACCGCCAGCTCCGCGGACGAAGCCCCGTGTCCCCCGGCCGTCCCCTTCAGCTCGTGCAGCAAGCGCGTTCCCAAAGACACTCCGACCAGCAGCCCTCCGGCCGTCGTCAGTGGCAGACGCAAGTCATCGGCACGCACGTCACGCGCCAGCAGCGCGGCCGTCGCAGGCCCCAGAATGTAACAGACTACCGAACCGACGATGTGCTGGACCGGCAGCGTCAGCGTCAGCTGCAACACCGGCACGAGCAGAAACGCTCCACCGATGCCGAACACGCCGGCCAGAAACCCGACGCCCCCGCCCGCCACGACTGCAATCGCTGCCTGGATCCATGTCATGCTCGCTGGTCCATTTCAACGGCCTGCCGCCTCCACCGTCGTACCGCCAGCGCGGCCAGGCACGGCGAAGCCAACCGACGACCCCGGCCGTTTTCGCCTTCTGCCGCGCACAAGGGTACGTCTCCGCAACACGGACCACGTCAAGGATGCGCCGACCGGCGCTGGGCGGACGATAGCGGCCTCCCGAAAGAGGACGCAAGATTCCCGGAGGTTCCTTCGCAATGCCTTCAGACGCCACGAAGACTACAAAGACGAGCCCCGCCCAAGGCGCTTTCCGGAGCAATCTCGTCGGGCGCAGCAAACGCGCAGACTCGGCCTCGAGGCGGCTCACCGGAGACCGCGGCGTCCTTCGCGCCCCCCTGGCGAAAGCAGCAGCGGAAACACCGGACCGAAGCAGCGATTGAACCGGCGAAAGAATCGAATCGTCGCGCCTGGGAAGACGAACGGCGGCGCGACCGATCCATTGGTTGCACGAACCGCCGGATGAAACACGCACCCTGCAGCCGGGCGCCGATCGCTGCAACTGCGCCGCCAGCCCGTTTTCGGGATCGTGACGTTCAGCGCCGACGAGCGGTGGGCGGAGACGTCGCGCCAGGCTGACGAACGTGCCCTGCGCCGGCTCCTTCGCCGCTCGTCTGAGTCACCGGCCCGGTCGTCACGCCCGTCAGGTAATTGTCGATCCGCGCCTGTTTCTTGATGGAATCGAACGTCTTGGCGATCAGCTCCTGAGTCTTCTGCCGGCGGAGTTCTTCGGTGAGTTCTTCCCGGATCCCCGGCTCGTCGATGCTTTTGACAATCTGTTCCGTCCGCCCCTCACATTTGAGGATCACGTATTGATTGACACCCAATTGGATGATCCCGGAGATCTCGCCGGGCCGCAATTTGAAGGCGGCTTCTTCGAGTTTGTCGTTCCCTGAGAACATGGGAATCGGCGGAATCTGCCCGTCCAGCGCTCGGCTGTTCGGTTCGATGGAATACTCCCGCGCCAACCGCTCGAAGCTCTCGGGATTGCGAGTCACCTTTTGCCAGATGTCATTTGCCCGACGGATGTTGTCGAGCATGATCATCTTGGCCTTCACGCGCGGACCATAGTGCCGGTAGAAGGCCCGCTGCAGCTCGTCTTCGGTGACCGTGACCGTCTTTCCGGTCAACTTCTTCAGCGCCAACATCGGCCAGATCACGTCGCGGCGGTATTCTTCGGGCGTGATGTCGCGCTGGGCCTTGAGCATCTTCAGCCAGTTGTCCACCGTCAGATCGAACTGCTTGGCGATCCGCACGATCTCCTGGTCCACTTCTTCCTGGGTCACCACGATGCCGCGCTGTTCGCAGGCGAGCTGGATGAGTGTGCGGTTGATGATGTTGTCCAGCACTTCCGGCCCCACCCGCAGGATGCACTCGCGCGCCAGGTCCTCCATGCTGATCAGCGCCTGCCGGCCGTTGTGCGTGACGCGAGCGGCGTAGCCCCCCCACGGTTTGCGCTGCGTGGCCGGCGAAGTCGAGGACGAACGAGTCTCCGCCGCACTCGCCGGTTGCGGATTGCTGCCGTGATCCACGTGCAGAAGCTGAAACGACACCCCGGCAACTGCAAGGATCGACGCCGTCCCCCCCACCAGCATCAACAATGTCCGTAATGGCGATCGACGATGGGTCGGGATCGGGCGGGGAGGCACCACAGAGCTGACAGGCTCGGTCATCGCATCGTCCTTGATTCGCATCGCGGCTCTATCAGCCGCTCATCCCTGATGGTTCGGCAATGTCTTCCGACCACGCGTTTCCGTCCCCCCGCGATCTTGCATGGGACGTGCGGAGGGCGGCGGACTATAGGTCAGCGGCGGAAAAATGGTCAATACCTTCTGCTGCGCCGGCCGGTGCCCCCGGCGATCGACTGCGCGCAGCCATCGCGAACTGCCGGGGCAGCGCCGCGACGCGGTTCCAACAAGCCCTAGTCACCACCTGCCCCGCGGCGTACATCTCCGCGGGCGCCGCTTCCGATCGTCACGCCTTCGCGCGGTTCCACCTGACCGTCGCCCATCAGGTATGCGAAAAGAGCGGCGATCTGCTCACGGCTCAATCGCTTCAGCTGTCCTTCCGGCATCAGCGAACTGTCCGACACGCTGATGGCTTCCACCGAATCGGCATCGAGCACCAGTCGTTCGTTCTGTGTCTGAACGACCAGAGTTCCCCCGCTGTTGCGTACGATCATGCCATTGATGACGCGACCATCGTCGAGCGCGATGACGTGCAGTTCGTAACCCTTCGGAATCAGCGCCGCCGGGTCGATGACGTTTTCCAGCAGATAGTCGAGGTTCTTGCGATTCGAACCCGTCAGATCGGGGCCGATTTTTGCTCCCTGCCCGAACAGCCGGTGACACTTGCCGCAAAGCTGGTCGAACACGGCACGCCCCAGCCGGCGATCCGCCGCCGCCAGACGTTTTGGCGTCAACCACTCCTTCAGCTCGGCGATCTGCGCACGCTTTTCCGCGGATGTCTGCCGAAGCGTACCCCATTGGCGGCGTATGGCTGCGGCCAGTTCGGCATCCCCGAGACTCAGCATCTGCCGCACATGGAACGCCGAAACTTCGTCCCGCGGAACCTTGCCTTCCCCGATCGCCTGCAGCAACAGCCGCGCGTACTCGGCCCGACTGCACGCGGTGTCGAGAATCGCCGACCGTACGGCACCGGTCTGCCACACGTATGTTCCCAGCAGCCGTCGCAACGTCTGCGGCGCCGAGTACGCCGCCAGTCCTCGAATCGCAATCGCTGCCGTCGCCCGATCACCGGCCAGTCGCTCCAGCACGGATTGAAGGTCATCGGCACCGGTTTGCAGCAGGGCACGCAGGGCGTCACGCCGCTGGGCCGGCGGTGCAGTGCGGTCCAACGCGATTCTCCTCAACTGGGCCAACGTCTGCCCGTCCCCGAAGATCGCCGACAGCTCCAGCATCCGCTTGCGGACGGACGGCTCGGAGAACTTCCTCAACGCACGCCGCGCCGCCTCCCAATGCGGAGGCGCCGGCAGCTTCAAACGTCCGCGTAACGCCGTGAGGATCCCGGTCAGACAGTCGCCCACGACGTCGGCCCGCGCCGTATCCAGCGCGGACAACCGGACCAGCAGGCCATCCAACGCGGACGTCCCACCACCGTACGCTTCCGCGATCCGACGGGCGATCAGCCGGCGCAGCGTCGGACGCCGCGCTTCCAAAGCCAGGTCGATGGCCGCCTCCGCCGCACGCAGCACCGCCGGCTCGATCGCATACCACAGCATCAGCGTCTGATTGCGGTCGTTTCGCCCCGCTTCCGACGCATCCAACAGGCGAACAATTTCGAAACGCTGCGCGTCCGGAAAGCGCTGTGCCGCCGAAGCCAGGTACAGACAGACCAGCGGCGAGCGCTCTGCGGCCGCATGCCGAGTCAACAACTCCGCCACCTTCGGCTCCACTCGCCGGCCGTCCGCCAGCAGCCGAACGGCCCACGCACGCACGTGCGGCGAGCGATCACGAACCAGCCCACTCAGGGCCGTCCCTTTGAGCCGACCGATCACGTACAGCGCCCACATGGCCCGCAGGCGTGCGGCCGCCGACCGTTTGGTATCGGCGAGGGCCGACTGCAACTCTTCCACCGCCGCCGGGTCGACCTCCCGCTGCAACGACCGTTCCTGCAACAGCCGCCGAGCATGCCGCACGTACCAGTCGTTGCGGTGAAACTGCAACCGAGCCAGCTCCCGATCACTCAACCCACGCAGATCCGCCGGCCCCATCAGACGGAACGGCTCACTGCCCCACACGATCCGGTAAACCCGTCCGCTGGTCCGGTGCACGCCGTCGTGATCGTGACATTCTCCCAAATCCGTCCAATCCAGCAGGTATACGTTGCCGTCCGGTCCGTACTTCAGTTCCACGCCACGAAACCACGACGTACCGGTCAGCAGGAAATCCTGCTGATGAATCGCCGTGTACACTCCGTCCCGCAGAACCAGCCGATCCCGATTGACGCGGTGGCCGTGCGTGTTGCACATGAACACATCGTTCCGGTAGGACTCCGGCCAACGACCGCCGAGATAGATCATCCCCCCGCAGTGGCTGTGTCCGCCGCCCAGCTCACCGTGTCGCCCCTTGCCCTCCCGCGAATCCTGCCACGATCCCGCCGAACTGTCCCAGTGGTCGTGGTCGGCACATTTGCCCATCAGCTCATACACGTACGGATTCGGGTCTTCGCCGTGCATCCGCTCGAAATGCGCTCCGGGCACCGCATGCCACAGATGACCATTGACGTTGTTCGTGAAGAACATCTCCCCGTGTTCGTCATAATCGAATCCCCAAGGATTCGTCGTGCCGCTGCAAACGATCTCGAACCGGTGACGCTGGGGATGAAATCTCCAGATCGAGCACGAAACGGTCACTCGACGGTCCGTCGGCGTCCCCGGCGCCCCGACCAGCGACGGATAGGTGATCCCGTGCCGACCGTACAGCCAGCCGTCCGGTCCCCAACGCAAGCCGTTGACGATATTGTGTCGGACGCGCTTCACTTCCCAGCCGTCCAGCAACACGCGCGGCGGACCATCGGGCACATCGTCGCCGTCCTCGTCCGGGATGAAGCGCAGCTCCCCCGCGCACAACACCCACACCCCGCCAAACCCGATGGTCAGCCCCGTCAAAGGCCCCGGTCCCGTCCAGAACACTTTTCGCACGTCGAAGTGGCCGTCGTGATCGCGGTCTTCGAAGATCAGGATCCGGTCGTCATACCGCAGATCGTAGGGGCCGCCCTCGTACGTGTAGCACTCCGCGATCCATACCCGACCGCGATCGTCCAGGTCGATGGCGATGGGCTGCCGCACATCCGGCTCGGCCGCAAACAAACGGATCGCAAACCCGGGCGGCAAGCGCACCTGCTTCAAGAGTTCCTCCGGCGCGATCGGGACGTCCTTCGGATCCTGAGTATTGCGAATGCCAAACGCCCCCGCCGGCTCCGGCGTCGCCGCGATCGCGGCGACCCGCCGCCCAGCCCACGCGAGCGGCAGCAAGGTTCCGGCCACAACGACGGACCACCAAAGTCGCCGCCGATTCGGTTGTCGGCCGACCTCCGCACCCCGTACAGTCACGCAGCATTTCCTGCTCATGTCTTTCCCCCAGGCACCGCACGACAGGCGATCCGCACCGCTCACACTGCATCGGCCGAATCGTCCGCTTTGCACTCAGACCGACGATTCTCCGGCCACGTCTCCCGGGCCTCAACCCACCGGTGCCCCCAAACGAGACACGTCGGTTTTTTCAGCTTTGGGAACGAGGGTTCGCAACGTTCGCCAATTGTGAGAATTGCGTTAGGGACCGACCGCAAACCTTCCCAGCAACGGGACGTCCCCTCTATGATCCGCAAAAATCGCATCCTCCGGCCTGGGCGGCAAGCTCGCACGCGTCCCCCGCGCCAGTCGCGAGTCATGCGGCACGAGGTCGAGCTTGGCTCAACGGCGACCGGGCCTCCAGGGGCTCCGTCACCATGCCCAGGCATGAACGCACATTCGTTCATATCCCCGTGCCCGATGCGCTCGCGCGGCCGGATGAAATAGACGAACCTGGAGGGAGGACCTCACATGTTGAACCCGAAAAACGGCGACTCGGCACGCGCCCTGTCACCCACTCAGCGCGAAATTGTGGAGCTTTCCAAAATCCTGTCCAGCGAATCGCGGCTCCGCATTCTGATGCTGCTGTCGCACGAGCCCGAGCTGAATGTCGGCGAACTCTGCGATCGGCTGCGGCAACGGCAACCCGTGGTCAGTCACCACTTGGCACTGATGCGCACCGCCGGCCTGCTGAAAACGCGTCGGGCCGGCAAACAGCGATTCTATCGCTTGCACCGTCAGCGCGTGTGCCGGGTGCTCGAACGACTGTTGTCGGAATTCCACCGGGATCGGTTCAGCCGACGACAGGAAGACGGCGAAACGACAAAAGCCGCGACCCCGCCTCGGCAAGCCGTCTAGCGCACTGAACGGTCGGCATTCGCTGGCCGACGGTGGCGTTTATCGGTTGGCTCGGAGGGCAGCGAACCGCTCCGGGCCGTCGAGCTTCCGTGCCGAACGTGCCGCAGTTTCCGGAAGCTCGCGCAGCTCGCGGCGCGAATCGTTCGCAGCTGCGCCGCCTTCGCGCGCCCGTTCTTTCACGTGCTTTCGGCCCGCCGCGATTTGTGCTCCGGCGTGCGCTCCGGTTCGTGTCCTTCCGCTCCAGCGGAAACCCTTCTCTCCGGCCCCTCGACAAACCTCGAGGGACGGCGTCCTCGTTTTCCTTGGACCAGGACGTGTGCCCGGCGATCCTTCTGTGGGGGGACGGCGCCTACCCATTCCAGTGCACGGTCCACAAATAACTGGAATCACCCGTCCACAGAGTTCACGGCGAACACACCACTCAACAAGACGATGTCTGTTTTCCGGTCAGAGAAAGCAGAATACAGGGCACACGTTCAAAGGTTCCGCCCAGCGGCCTGCGTCAGACGACGTATTTTCACTCATGTCGATTGACACGCGAACATTCGCTTGTTATTCCATCCCAAATCATGTTCCATCGACAGGTCACCTCCCACTTCGTTCGCAGCAGGCTTTGCACTCAGGTATCCGGCAACGAACGGCCATTATCGGCCGCTTACGGCTCCGTCGCGATCGCTTGAAGCAACGGAGCGGTCGTTCCCGTCCCCGATATGAGGAGGTCAAAGATGTTCCGACTCGAACGCAGAATCCGCAAAAGCGTG
>RFHO01000302.1 GCA_003696385.1 Planctomycetota bacterium
ATCCAGAGCTGTACGTGATGCATGGGGTCACCGTGCGCCGACGCGGACCTTGCCGGCAATCCCGGGTCGCAGAGCCTCCGGGCTGCGTGGTGGGTTCGGTCGAAAGGATCGTATCCGCGCGTGGTCTGTCTGTGCAGGTCGCGGGGTGTGACGGGGCGAATCGGGCGGGCGTGCATTCAGGGGGAACGCGTTTCCTGGAGGGGTTCCGCTGTGGTTTTCTCGGCAGCAGTGGAGGTTGAGGTTGCGTTCGGCGGCTGCCAGCGGAGGACGGGGCGGCGGGCGGCCCGCACTTCGTCCGGCCGGCTCACCGGAGTGGTCAGCGGGGCTTGATGCAGCGTTTCGGGGGGTTCCTGAAGGATGCGGGCGATCGCCTGGGCAAAGGCGTCCAGTGTCGCGAGCGATTCGGTCTCGGTGGGTTCGATCATCAAGGCTTCGGGCACGATCAGCGGGAAATACACGGTGGGGGCGTGGAAGCCATAGTCCAGCAGCCGTTTGGCGATGTCCATGGCGGTGACGCCGCGGGTCTTGCGGTGTTCGCTGGCGGACGCGACGAATTCGTGCATGCAGCGCTCGCCGAAGGGGATCTTCAACAGCGGCTCCAAGCGGGACCGCAGATAGTTGGCGTTCAGAACGGCGTGCTCGGCCACCGCGCGCAGCCCCTGCGGGCCGAGTGTCCGCAGATAGAAATAGCCGCGCAGCAGGATGCCGACATTGCCGAAGAACGAACGCACTTTTCCGATCGTCCGCGGCGGCGTCTGCAGGTCGAAAACGTCCTTTCCGGTTTCCGGGTCGATGCGGCGGGTTACCACGGGACCGGGCAGATAGTCGGCCAGGAAGTCGCGGACGGCGATCGGTCCGGCTCCGGGGCCGCCCGCTCCGTGCGGACCGGTGAATGTCTTGTGGACGTTGAAATGCATCATGTCGCCGCCGAAGTCGCCGGGTCTGGTGACGCCGAGGATGGCATTCATGTTGGCGCCGTCGATATAGACCAGTGCTCCGACGTCATGCAGGAATTCGCAGATCTTGAGGATGTCGCGTTCGAACAGGCCCAGTGTGTTGGGGTTGGTGATCATGAACACCGCCGTCCGCTCGTCGACCACCTGTTGCAGTGTTTCCAGGTCGACCAGCCCCTCCGGCGAGCTGGGCAGTTGAACACATTCGAATCCGGCGAGCGCAGCGCTGGCGGGGTTGGTGCCGTGAGCACTGTCGGGGAAGACCACGCGGGTTCGACTTTCGCCGCGGTCCCGGAAGTAGGCGGCGGCGATCAGCAGGGCGGTGAATTCTCCCTGTGCGCCCGCGGCGGGCTGCAGCGAGACGGCCGGCAGGCCGGCGATTTCCGCGAGCATCGACTGCAGTTCCCACAGCATCTGCAGCAGACCCTGGATCTGCGAAGGTTCGGATGCGGGATGGACGTCCGCCAAGCCGGGCAGGGCCGCCAGCCGTTCGTGCCGCTTGGGGTTGTACTTCATGGTGCAACTGCCCAGCGGGTAGAAGTGCGTATCGACGGACATGTTGAGCTGCGAGAGATTCACGAAGTGCCGCACGACGTCCGGTTCGGACAATTCGGGAAGTTCCGGGGGCGCTGCGCGGAGCTGTTCGGCCGGCAGCAGTTGCTCCAGCGGCTGCGACGGGACGTCGGGGACGGGAAAGGTCGCCCCCCGGCGCCCCGGTTGTGACAACTCGAACAACGAGCGAATTGCCTGTTGATTTCTCATGCCGGCCGGTCCTTGTTCGTACAGTGGTTCGTCGGTGCGGTTGCTCAGCGGCTGACCGTTTCGCGACTGGAACGGCAGGCGTCGGCCAGATCGTCGATTTCCGACCGCGTCCGGCGTTCGGTGACGGCACACAGGAGCAGCTGGTGCGGATCCGGAATTCCGGTGAAGGGTGTGTCGGGAAAGTCTCCGATCGCCGGCCCGACCAGAAAGCCCCGCCGGCGGGCCGCCGTCCGCAGCGAGGCGGCGCCGCCGCGAACGCGGAGCGTGAACTCCTTGAAGAAGGGGACGTCGAAAGCCAGCTCCAGTCCTTCGCATTCGGTCAGTCGGCGGGCGGCATAGTGGGCCTTCTGCAGGCACAGTTCGCCCAGTTCTCTGAGCCCCTGCGGCCCGAGAAGGGCCAGATAGACGGTCGCACGCAGCGCCATCAACCCCTGGTTGGTGCAGATGTTGCTGGTTGCCTTTTCGCGTCGAATGTGCTGTTCACGCGTCTGGATGCTCAGCACGTAGCAGCGTCTTCCGCGGCGGTCGGTCGTTTCGCCGACCAGCCGACCGGGAATCTGCCGGATGAACTCACGCCGCGTGGTCAGGATTCCCAGATAGGGGCCACCGTAGCTCAGCGGGATGCCCAGCGATTGACCTTCGGCGACGGCGATATCCGCGCCCAGTTGTCCCGGCGGCTTCAGCAGGCCAAGGCTGAGTGGATCGAAGATCTCGATCAGCAGTGCTCCGGCCGCATGTGCCTGTTCCGCGACGGCGGCGACGTTCTCCAGGCAGCCGAACACGTTGGGATGCTGTATGACGACGGCGGCGGTGTCGGGCGTCAGTGCCGGCCGCACGTCGTCGGGATCGATGCATCCCCCGGCAGCCGCGACGGTGTGCACGCGACACGCGTGATGGCTGAGGTACGTGGTCAGAACCCGGCGGTATTCCGGGTGGACGGACTCGGCGACCACGACGCGGCCGTAGCGGCGGGTCACCCGCATCGCCATGAACACGGCTTCGCTGACAGCCGTAGCACCCTCGTACAGGCTGGCGTTGGAGACATCCATGTCGGTGAGCTGGCACATCAGCGTCTGATATTCGAAGAAGGCCTGCAGACTGCCCTGGCTGGCTTCCGGCTGATACGGCGTATACGCCGTGTAGAACTCGCCTCGTCCGGCGATCTCGTCGACCACCGCCGGGATGAAATGGTCGTACGCTCCGCCGCCGGCAAAGCAGATCAGCGGAGTCTGCTGTGCCGCGCGGTCACGGACCAGACGTTCCAGTTCCATTTCTCCCAGGGCGGGCGGGAGCGGCAGCGGCCGCTGGAGGCGTATGGCTTGCGGAATGGTGTCGAACAGCTCCTCGATGTCGGTTGCGCCGACGGCCTGCAACATCCGCTTGCACTGCTCGGGAGTATTGACCAGATACGTCACGATCGACTCCTCGTGTCCGTCATCCGTGGGCGGTCGGGGTGCTTCGGGCGGGCGAAACGCGATGCGAATCGGAATCGCTGGCGGAGATTCCGTCGCACGTGCTGTCCGGGCGGCTGCGGCACCGTGAAGCCGTGAGCCGCAACCGGAGTCGTGTCTTTTTCGCCGCTGCGGCCGGCGTGGCGAAGCGATCGCGGCGGCAAGCGATTGCTGCGGCGTCTGATCGGACGAACCTCGGCGGCGTTGGTCGGCTCTGTCGGCCAGACGGTGGTTCCAACCGCCGAATCGGCGCCGGCCGTCGGCGATTCCGGACGTGGCCGGAAGCGCGACCGAGCGGCGGCGTCTGCCGAGCGGTCTCCCAACCGGTCACTGTTGCTGTCGGCGGCAATGTTCGTCGTAGGCCGCGCGGTCCATCAACCGATCGACTTCTTCGGGATTGCTCATTCGGACGCGGAACAGCCAGCCGGCACCGAACGGATCGTCAGCCAAAGCGTCGAAATTCTCGCTGACCGGCTGGTTGACTTCGACGATTTCGCCGGAGACCGGAGTGTAGATGTCGCTGGCGGCCTTGACGCTTTCGATGACCCCCACGCTGTCGCCGGCTTTGACCTGCTGTCCGACGGCGGGCAATTCCAGATACGTCACGTCGTTCAGTTCCCGCACGGCGAAGTCGCTGATGCCGACCGTCGCCACATCGCCATCCACGGCCACCCATTCATGTGTCTCGGCATATCGCACGGCGGAAGGGTCCATGGACTGCTCCTGCATGCGTGGGGGGCTCACCATCGAAACGCCTGTGAACTGTAGCCTCCGATATTCGCGATGTCCAAGTATCCGCCGGGGTCGTGTTCCGGGCGTGCCCGATCGGTACCAGTGCGGAGGGTCCGCGGCGGGGTGCGGCGCATTCGCCCGAGCCCCAGGGTCGAAACGTGCCGGAGGGGAACGGTGCGGGCGCGGCGGGAATCTCTCGCGGCTCACGACGCGCCCGGTCCGGCGCAGCCGGGGTGCGTGTGCCGCGACGAGGGCCGGTGTCAGCCCTCGTCCGGTTCGTCATCGACGGGCGGAATGGTCTGCTCCGGCCGCTGCGGTCGCTCGGACGGGGCATGTCCGGATTCGCAGATCGATTCGCACACCTGCTTTTCCAGCTCCGCGATTTCCCGGACGCGGCGTGCGTGGCGGCCGCCTTCGAATTCCGTCGTCAGCCAGGTTTCGATCATGCGTTGCAGCAACTGTTCGCCGACCAGGTCCGCCGACAGGCACAGGACGTTGGCGTCGTTGTGGCGACGGCTCATGGCGGCGGTGAGTTCGTCGTGGCAGGAAACGGCGCGAACGCCGGGGAACTTGTTCGCCACGATGCACATGCCCAGCCCGGTGCCACAGATCAGGATGCCCCGGTCGACTTCGCCGTTGGAGACGGAGCGGGCGACTTTGGCGCCGAACTCGGGATAATCAACGCTCTCGGGTGAAAACGGCCCCATGTCGATGGGCTCGTGGCCCAGTTGGCGCACGAGTTCGACGACGCGCTGCTTGATTTCGTAACCGCGATGATCGCTGGCGATCGCGACTTTCATGATGTACCTGCTGTGTTCAAGAGGGATGTCGGTTGGACGCTGCTCCATGCCGCCGTTCGGCGGCGTCCGGAACGGGAAGCGATGAAGCGCTCGCAATGGTGCCACGGACTTCCGGGCACCGGCCGGGACGGAGGAGCCGCATCGGGCTGCGGTCAACGACCGGCGTGTTCACGCAACAGCATGTCGGCCAGCGGCGCCAGCGCCCGACGGATCTGTTCCGCACAGCGCCGGTATTCGGCCGGTCCCGCGCCGATCGGGTCGGTGATGTCCTGGCCGGCCGCGTCGAGCGTTCGAACTTTAGCGGCGAATTCCGGGTGTTCGCTCAGGATGAACTCCGCGTGGCGACCCGTCATTGTGAAGAGGTAGTCCGCCTGCTGCAACAAATCGGCGGTCAGCGGCTGGCTGGTGTGTGCGCTGAGGTCACAGCCGTATTCGGCGGCCAGCGACACGGCTTCCGGACTGGCCGGTGCTCCCTGATAGGCCGCCAGGCCGGCCGAGGCTACGGTGAACCCGTGATCCGGCAGCTTGTCCGGGTCGCAGCCCAGACGGCGACTCAAGTCGCGCTTCAGGAACGCCTCGGCCATCGGGCTCCGGCAAGTATTGCCCGTGCAGACGAAGACGACGAACAGGCCGGATGCCCGCTGCAACTGCGTGCGGGAGACGATGCCTTCGCGGAGGATCCGCCAACCGCGGGAATCCAATTGGACGACCGTGGGGTCGCCCGCAAAACGGCAGGGCCCCATGTCGATGGCCAGCTCGAGGTGGCGCGTGGCGGATTCCGGGAGAACGTCGAGCGTGGCTGGTTTTCCGTTCCGGGGCGTCGTCGGACGCCACAGGACCAGGGGGGCGGGGGCATGATGACCGAGGTACTCGACCACGCCTCCGGGGCGGATTTGAGCGGCCACCGTCGATTCGGTTTCCCCACGCAGCAGGCGACGTACCGTTTCGGGCCAGTCGGCCGCGGGCGAATCCCGGAACGCCAGCGGAAACACGAAGGTGACCGGTGCGCCGCTGCAGCGCCGCAGCAGACGCTGGGCCTGTGGGCTGAGTTCGGCAGCGTAGTCCAGGACTTCGTCGGCACTGCGGAACGCCAGCAGGATTTCGCCGTTGGCCTGTTGCTGGATACTTTGCAGGCGTTCGGCGGCCGGTGGCTGGGTGGGTTGTCCGGCGACGGCGTATTCGGTGTCCGTAGGAACGGCGACCAGGCGGCCGGCGGCGAGATGCCGCAG
>RFHO01000303.1 GCA_003696385.1 Planctomycetota bacterium
CCATCGACGCCCTGCCGGCCCAGCGTTCCGCCGACGAACAGGCCATCGATGGCTACGCCCGCGCCGCGCGGGACATCCTGGACGCGCTGCAGACGGCGGCCAACGCCCTGCTGCCCGCCGCACGCACGCGCGACGAGGCTCAGGGGAACGCCGTCTTCGACGCCCGCGACCAGGCTGCGCCGCTGGACGACGCCGCGGCCGAGGCGACTGGGGGGCCAGGAGGCCTTGGAAGGCGGCTTGCCGGGGCACTTTGTTCAACCGCCGGGGTGCCAGTGCGGTGGCAGCAAGCGTCTGCGTCGATCGCTTGCGAACCGGCGTGAGGTCATTGAGCGCGTTTCGCAGCGCGTCCGTGCGGAGCCGGTCCGTAATGTCCGACTCCTCGCTGAGCAGCGGCCCGTCGTCGGGCAGGCGGAACGGCGCTTTCGCGAAGACAGCCCATCCAGTGACAACGCTTTTGTGGGGCCGTTCCCAGCGACACTGGGGCGTCGCGGCCGTGTCGCGGAATCCGCTGCGTCGCTGTGCGGTGTCGTCCCGGCTCGGGCCGCTTACAGGATCCTTGCGTGACGCAGGATCTGCAGCGGCTCGGCCACATAGCCGACGTAAAACGAGCCGAATTCGGCGTAGCGTGCGGAAGCTTCGTCGAAGCGCATCGTATAGACGATTTCCTTGATGTACTCCGGAGCGCGGCTCCACAGCGTCACACCCCATTCCCAGTCGTCGAAGCCGGTCGATGCGGTGATCAGTTGCGTGACACGGCCGGCGAAGCGGATTCCGCTGGTGGCGTGCTCGGCCATCATTTCCGCCCGGCGGCTGAAGGGCAGCGTGTACCAGTTCGCCTGTGGATGTCGGATCTTGTTCATCGGGTAGAAGCACACGACCGGAAACGGCGGAAAATCCGGATACAGCCGCTGCCGGTTCATCGCTGGAAGACGCTGCTCATAGGCCCTGATCTTCGCCTGATAAGCCGGATCTTCCGGCGACAGCCCTTCGCGCTGCAGCCGTTCGGCGTACTGTTCGACGGTGGGCACGTATTCGGAAACTTCGGTGATCGAGACGAACGAAAACGTCGGCTCCAGTGCCGGCCCCAGCGGACTGCGACGCAGCTGCTGCACGACGCCGTCCAGCAGAAGCGGATCGGGGTCGAGCATCATGATGCCGAAATCCGCGCGATGCCCCGACGTGATGCTCGTCTGCAGCCGTTGCGGTGCCCCGTGGCGACCCGGGTCCAGGATCTTCATGAAGGCGTCGCAGCCGGCGCGTCGCTCGTGCGCTGGCATGTGTGCCAGCTCACGGGCGTCGAAGCGGAAATAGATGTGCAGGCAATGCCAGCCTTCGGTCATCCGGATGGTTGGTTCGGGAAGTTGCGAAGCGGGTGCTGGTCGTTGCATCTGGCGAAGCTTTCCGATCGGATACCAGCCTTCGGCACGGAGACGGTGGCCTGGCTTTGCATTGGCTGCCCAGGCCGACATACTGCCCGCCTCTATGGGCGGCGTGGGCGCAAGATAGTCCCCTGCCGTGCGGGCGACAAGGGGCGCCGTGGCCGATCGCGCTGGGGCGGTGTTCGCTGGGCAACGGCGTTCTGGGCCAAGTGCCGAATCCCGTCCGCGTCGTCGACAAGCGTCGCCAGCATGCGGACGCCGCCGCCCGCCGATGCGCAATCGTCGGTCCAATTGCGCCGCAAGCAGTGTGGAACCCGGACCGCGGCGGGGCACGAATCGTTTGCGCGTCTGATCGCGTCGGGTGCGGGTCGCGCCGGAGAGAAGTTCGGGATGCAGTCCGAGCTGGACGAAGGGAAAACGGGATGGAGCTGTTCGATACGCATTGCCACTTGGACGAGGAAGCGTTCGCCGACGACCGCGAACAGGTTCTGCAGCGTGCTGCGGATGCGGGCGTGCGGCACATCGTCAGCGTGGGTACGACCGTCGAAAGCAGTCGGGCCTGTGTCGCGCTGGCGCAACAGTCGCCGCTGGTGCTGGCAGCCGTCGGAGTGCAGCCGAACTATGTGTCTGCCGCGCTGCCCGGCGACTGGGAGCAGATCGAACAGTTGGCGACGGACCCGCGCGTGGTGGCCATCGGCGAAACGGGGCTGGATCGCTACTGGGACAGCACTCCGTTCCATCTGCAGCAGCAGTGGTTCGTCCGACACATCGAACTGTCCCAGCGGCTGGGCAAGCCGTTCATCGTGCACATGCGGGAATGCGAGGCCGAGGTCACCGAGGCGTTGCGCTCGGCTGCAGAACGTTTCGGCACGCTGCGGGGGGTCATGCATTCGTTCACCGGCACGATCGAGACGGCCGAAGCGTGTCTGGAGCTGGGTCTGTACATCTCGTTTGCGGGAATGCTGACCTTCAAGAAGAATCACGCCCTGCGGGAAGTCGCCGCAGCCGTTCCGGCGGAACGACTGTTGGTCGAGACGGACGCGCCTTATCTGGCTCCGACGCCGCACCGCGGCAAGCGGAACGAGCCGGCTTTCGTGAAGCATACGGTGGCGTGTCTGGCCGACGTCCGTCGGATGTCTCCCGAGGAGGTCGCAGAACTGACCTCGCGGAACGCCCGGAGGCTGTTCGGCGTGGGAGGTGCCTGACTGCCCCCCGCGGGGGAACCACTGCACGGCGCGGTGCGCGATCGGCAGCGATCAGAAGGCATCGTACACGGCTATGGACGTACGTCCTGGCATGCATCGAGCAAGGGATCAAGGAGTCGGACCATGACCTGCAGCGGTACCGACCGCAGCGTCAGCAGCGCTATCGCGCAACGAACACGCTCCGCCGGCGCCTTGCTGTGGCTGACAGTGGTTTTGCAGGTTTGCAGCGCGGGCTGCGGGCGGTCGGAAGCGGGGCCGAACCGCGATGGTTTGAAAGTACTGCGGATACCGATGGTTTCGGACGGTCCGAAGACCTTCGATCCGGTTCGCGGTTCCACGCACTACGAAAACATCGCCGTTTCCCAGGTTTATGAGACGTTGTTGCAGTACAAATACCTGGTGCGCCCGTATGAGCTGGAGCCGCTGCTGCTGGCCGAGATGCCCGAAGTTTCTCCGGACGGACTGGTATACCGCTTTCGTCTCAAGAAGGGCGTCTATTTCCACGACGATCCGTGTTTTCCGGGTGGCAAGGGACGTGAGCTGGTGGCCAACGACGTGATCTACTCGTGGAAGCGGATCGCCGATAACAACAATCGCCCGAAGGCATGGTGGATCGTCCGCGACACCATAAAGGGCTTCGACGCGTACCGTGAAGAACAGAACAGGGCGGCGGAATCAGGCGGACGGTTCGACTACGATGCGCCGGTCGAGGGAATGCGCGTGCTGGGCCGTTACGAGTTCGAAATCGAGCTGGTCAAGCCTGTTCAGCGATTCCTTTGGACCTTGGCCATGTTTCAACTCTCCGTCGTTCCGCGCGAAGCGGTCGAGTATTACGGAGAGCGATTCAATCGGCATCCCGTGGGGACGGGACCGTTTATTCTGGAATCTTGGATCGCCAAGAAGCGGATCGTGTTTCGGAAGAACCCCAATTACCACGCCTGTACCTATCCGACCGAGCACGAAACCCGCGATGTCGCCGCCGGTCTGACAGAGGCTTCCGGCCGGCGGATTCCTTTCGTGGACCGGATCGAGATCAGCATGTTCGCCGAATCACAGCCGATGTGGTTGAAGTTCCGTGCTGGTGAGCTGGACTTCACCACTGTCCCTGCCGAGTACTATCCGCAGGCA
>RFHO01000029.1 GCA_003696385.1 Planctomycetota bacterium
GCCCAACGCGGAAAACCGCATATCAGAGGCAAGGCGTCCGGCTCCCGGGGCGGCGTGTATCCCAGCCAGTAGCACACCGGAATACTCCATGCGAAGCAGACGCCCCACAGCGCGAAGATCATCCAGGCTTCGCGTCGTGCATCGAGAAATACCGGGTCCCAATGAGGCTCCTGCAGCTGCGAGCTGTCCCGACCGTCCCCACCTTCGCGCATCGCACATCTCCCCGACTTCCGAAGCCCCGATCCCATCGCAGACGCACGGCCCAGTCCGATGGAAAAAGCGTCGCCGCACGACCACGCGCCGTCCTGAACCGCCCAGTGTGCCACCGAGCCACGTCACAGAGCAAGTCTTGCCCGCCTCCCTCTGCACGTTGGCGGACGGCGCGCGCCGCGCCTTGCACGTCGGACGACGCGGCTGGAGAAGCCTTGCAGTGCCGGGCGGTACAGCACTGCAGGAAGGTTCACCGCTCCTCGGCGAACAGAATCCAGCGTGCAACGCTGTCGGCGATCCCCGGCTGCGTGTAGTAGCTCCACCATGCGTGGCGTGCGCCGATCAGGTGCGAGACATCCAGCTCGAGCATCCGCGCGGAGCGTACGCCGTTCACCCGGCGATCCCTGGCGGTAAATCCCGACACACCCAGCGCCCGGGACGCAAACGGGTAACGGAGCGGAAACAGCTTCAGGATCGGATCGTGTCGGTTGCGGAGGTTCACGACGCCGTCGACACAATCGAGCGCACCGCCGAACCGCTTCCCCGGATTCAACCAGTCGTGCTCGACGGCCGCGGCGGCGAAGACCACGCGAACGCGGGACGGCCCATCACAAACAGCCCCCGGCCCGCAAGCACAGCGGGAGAGCCCCTGCAGAGCCGCCGCGATCACCCGACAGCCATAGCTGTGGCCGATCAACCCCACGTGGCGCCCGCGTGCAGATCCCACCAACAGTTGCCGCAGATACGCGCCGTTTCGGTCGGCCCGCTTGCCCAGTTCCACTACGTCGATCGCCGGCGCGATCGCCGTCAACGGACGCCCCGGAATCAGCGTCGTGACGCCCGCGCTCGGCCAGTGAAAAAAAACCAACTCCGTCGATGTCCCCCCGCTGCCGCAGCGCAGCCATCGAGTCGCGAAAACCGCGTCCTGCACCAGCTGGTCCATTGTGACGAAGCTGCCGTGCACCACGAAACACACCGGCCGGTCATCCGGGACGATCTCACCGAAGTGTGCCGCATCCGCCGGATGACACCTCCCGCTTTCGTCGAAATGCCACCACAGAAACCGACAGCACGGTGCGACGCGATGCAGCCCCGCTTTTTGCGGACATCCGTCGGTGGCCACGATCCAGAAAGAACGACTCGGCCGCGAAATGTCCGACGAGTCGATCCCCACACGCGGCCCGGCGAAACGGGTCGCCGGACGCGCGGCCCCCGGCCTCCGGTCCGCGGCTTCCGTCCGGACACACCGCGATGGGGCACCCGCCGAAACGGCAACCATCGCAACGGCTATCGCGATTCGCAGCAAGCGGCACCGGTACGGCGCCCTACGCATCGAGCGCTGCGTCTGTCCGTGAAACGAGCCGCTCCGAATCATCGACCGACTGCACATCGGTGAAACGCCACTCATCGTGTCTCCCACTCGGTCGCAAGCTCCGAATGCACCAGCCGGCGGTCCCGCATGGCAGGACCTCGTTCTCCGATCACATGCGCGTTGTGCGCGAGAACTGCAGCGTGCCATCGTCGCGACGAAAGCTCGTACGTCGGCCCACCGAGACCACAGTGGTCTATCCGAGCTTCCTCGGCTCACATCGCAGAATACCGGGCACGAAAGGCCGTCAGACCGTCCTGCCGCGCGTCGGAGCGGCTCGCCGGGAAACTTTTTTGTGCTGGCCCGCACCGGCGACACGATCGAGTCAACCTGACCGCGACCAGACGCGCATCGCGCCCGCAGAATCCATACAATCGGGAACCTCGACAGCGGACCGGCGAGATGTCGCCCCGTCGAGCTTGCGGCCTCCCAATGCGCTTCCGAGCTGCTGCGCGCTCAGGAGACACAGACATGTCCAAGTCGATCGTGGCACTCGATCAGGGAACGACCTCGAGCCGGACGATCGTCTTCGATGCACGGGGAACCATCGTCTGCTCGGCACAACGGGAGTTCCCGCAATTGTTCCCCCAGCCGGGACACGTGGAACACGACCCGGAAGCAATCTGGAACTCGCAGCTCGCAACGTTGCGGCAGGCCGTCCAACAGTCTCCGGGTGGCTGGTCTTCCGTCGCCGCGCTGGGAATCACCAATCAGCGAGAAACGACGCTCGTCTGGGAACGCGATTCCGGCCGTCCCGTCTGTAACGCAATCGTCTGGCAAAGCCGAATCACCGCCGATCGTTGCACACGCCTCCGTGAGGAAGGTGCCGAGCCGTTGATTCGCGAACGGACCGGCCTGGTGCTCGATCCGTACTTCTCCGCCACCAAGATCGCCCACATTCTGGACACCGTGCCCGGCGCCCGGATCCGGGCCGAACGCGGCGAACTGCTGTTCGGCACCGTCGATTCCTTTCTCGTCTGGCGGCTCACCGGTGGACGACGCCACGTGACCGACCCGAGCAACGCTTCCAGAACGCTGCTCTGGAACATCCATCGCTGTGAATGGGATCCCGATCTGCTCCAGCTTTTCGATGTCCCCCGTGCAATGCTGCCCGAAGTGCAGCCTTCTTCGGGCGTGATCGGTGAAACGGATCCAACCGTAGTCGGCGCAGCCGTGCCCATTGCCGGAATGGCCGGAGACCAGCAGGCCGCGCTCTTCGGGCAGACCTGCTTCGAAGAAGGCGACGCGAAGAACACCTATGGAACGGGATGTTTCGTTTTGATGAACACCGGTCCGCAACCGGTGCTTTCGAAACACGGCCTGCTGACCACAGTCGCCTGGCAGATCGGACGCAACACCGTCTACGCCCTGGAAGGAGCCGTCTTCGTGGCGGGTGCCGCCGTGCAATGGCTGCGGGACGGGTTGGGGTTGATCGAAACGGCTGAAGAAATCGAACGCCTCGCAGCCACCGTCGACGACAACGGAGGAACCTACTTCGTCCCCGCGTTCGTCGGACTGGGCGCGCCGCATTGGGACGCCACGGCCCGGGGCATGCTGATCGGCCTCACCCGCGGTACGACACGCGGCCACGTTGCGCGAGCCACTCTCGAAGCGATCGCGTTTCAGACCCGCGACGTACTCGACGCCATGACGATCGACGGCGGAATTCGACTCTCAACCTTGAAAGTCGACGGGGGCGCTTCGCGAAACGACCTGCTGATGCAAATCCAGGCCGATGTCCTCGACACCGTCGTCCGGCGACCCGCCATTCACGAAACGACGGCACTCGGCGCCGCGTATCTCGCCGGACTCGGAGTGGGCCTGTGGGACTCACTCGACGACCTGCGCAAGCTGTGGCAGTTGCAGCGTGAGTTCACTCCCACCCCCGACAGTCCGCTCCGCACCGCCGCTTTCACCCGTTGGCGCGCAGCCGTCGAGCGCGCCAAAGGCTGGACCACTGCGGCATCCTCCGCCGCTGCGAACTGAAACGCGACGACACTCCATTCTCGCGGCACGCTTGCGCTCCAGCCCGCCTGTCCCCATCGCACAGCTAAAAATTCCAACACACAGGACTCAGGCTTTTCCACCGCCCGCTGCTTGCAGGACATTTGCCGGAACCGAAACGGTGTCCAGAAGGTCGTTCACCACCCGCGTCAGGATATCGTAGGTGAAAAGCATCGCGGTGGCGACCCGCCGCCCCGTCTCCCGCTCCACCACAAACCGCTTCAGCTCCAGAACGTCCGTGCCGCCGCGAACCCGCAATTCAAAGAACGCACGACCTTCGTCCGCCGGGCCCAGCGGCCACGACCGCACCAGCACTTCCTCTTCGGCCCTCTCGCAGACGCGAAGCGGTTCCGACAGATAGCTCAGCTTTCTGCACAGTACATCGGCCCAC
>RFHO01000304.1 GCA_003696385.1 Planctomycetota bacterium
CCCGCTGCGGCCGGTCAGGGCGGTGGTGCCGACCGTTTGATGGAGACGGTCAGTGGCAACGCCGTGCTGACGGACACGTCGCTGAGTGACGCGGGAGCGGGTGGTGCCGGCTTGGACACGCTGTCGCATCTGGCGCGTGCGGAGATCACGGTCGGCTCCGCTTCGGGTGTTTCGGTGGATGCCAGCGGCGCGACGTTCAACGTGACGGTCGTCGGCGGTGCGGGAGCGGACGCCCTGACCGGCCGCAGCGGGAACGATTCGCTGCTGGGCGGTGACGGAGCGGACACGCTCAGCGGTGGCCCGGGCATCGACTGGTTGCTGGGTGAAGGCGGCAACGACAGTCTGGCCGGTGGCGACGGTGACGACCGGATCGTTGGCGGTGGCGGCGACGACGCGATCGACGGCGGTGCGGGTACGGACCGTCTGTTCGAGACGGCGGACGCGGGCGTTGCGGGAGCGACGGCGAACGGCAGCCTGACGCTGACGGACACGTCGCTGACGGGTACCAACAGCGGCACGGACGTACTGACGTCGATCGAGCGTGCGATTCTCAGCGGGGACGACGGAGACAATTTGCTGGATGCGTCTTCGGCGACGCTGCGTACGTCGCTGCGTGGCGGTGCGGGCGACGACACGCTGATCGGCGGCAGCAACGCGGATCATCTGCACGCGGGTACGGGTACCGACAGCCTTGTGGGCAACGACGGTGACGACACGCTGGTGGCCAACGAAGGTGTCGGCAACGACACGCTGGATGCCGGAACGAACGTGGATCCGCAAGGGAAGGACACGGTGCGAGCCGATCTCACCGACACGGTGATCAACGACGCAATGGACATCCTGCATCTCTCGTGAGCCGGGCCGATCGGAACGTTCCGCCGCCGGCTGGTAGGCCGTGGCTGCTTGGAACATCCCAAACTTCGAAGCCAGAGGACGGCGAGAGCCGCGCGCGGCATCTGTTCCGCGGTCGAGGGCGTAGCCTTTGGGCAGCGGTTCCGATGCAGAGCGTGGGGCCGCTGGGCAACGCTTCCAAGCAGGCTCCCAGCGTTTTGTGGAGATGGCTTGCCGGGCGATCGGTATGCGCGACGCGGCGTGCAGTGGTTGCGTCGCGGGGCGGTGCGATGTCCGCAGGACCGCTGCCGCGGGCCCGGAGACGCTGCGAGATCGGGAAAACCCACCGCCCGCACGCGTGAGGGAACGGGACGAGCGGTCAGGCGCGTGCTGAGTCCGTCGGACGGGACTTCACCGCCCGCGGCAAACGACGACAATCAGTGCCAGGCCGACGCGCCGCTCGTTACTGCGGGGACGGGGAGTCGTCAGTTCGCACCGAGTGCGTCGAGGACCGCTTTCTCGACATCTTCGAGAGTGAACTGTTTCTCGGCGAGCGGGTCGATTTCGAAGCTGGCGAACAGTTTGCCATTGCGGTCGTAGACTTTGAAGTGGGGCAGGGCGCCGGAGCGGATCGAATAGCCGGCGAAGGATTCTTCGGATCCGCCATGTGCGCAGATGAGATTCTCGGTGCGTGTGGCGTGCTGTTCGACCAGGAATTTCAGCACATCGTCGTAAGCATCCGGCTCGTCGAACGCCACGGTGATCACGGCCAGGCCCCGATCTGCGTACTTCTCGGCCATGGCCACCGTATGCGGGAAGCTCTTGCGGCACGGGGCGCACCAGGTGGCCCAGAAGTCCACGAGCACAACCTTGCCTTTGTGCTTTGCGAGGACTTCGGGGAACTGTTCGGGCCGAACGACGCGGGCCCGGACACCGGAGTCGGCGTCTTCCAGGACTTCGTTCCGCCGGCTGGAATCGGAGTTTTCCGCGTGTGTCCGCGGTGGTTCGGTTGCCTGCTCTTTGGCGGCAACTTTCGCGGTGTGTTGCTCGGTCGGTTGCGGCTGTTGGCGTTCCGGCTGCGCAGCGATCGGCGAACCGGCGGGAGTGCGTTCGGGAGGGGTGTCGGAGGTCGCCGAGGCATTCGATCGCGGGGACTTCGCCGGTGATTGTGGGGCGGGCGTCGCAGCCTGGTCTGCGGTGGTCGTTTCCGGTTTCTGAGCCTGCGATGTGCAGCCGGCAACGGCCACGACGCACATGCCGAGCAGCACCGAGGTTGTGGCCCAAACAGGTGCGCGTGCTCGCGGTCTTTCGGCGGGGGCCTTGTGACGGCGTACTGCGCTCCCCGCCCAACCCGGAGCGTTCCCATGGTTTTCGGCGTATGAAAGCGGGAAGAGAGTTCCGCGTGAGTTGCGTAGGAGCCAGAGCGTGCGCATCCGTCGGTCTCCTCGACAGTCGAAGTGGCGGTCTTCAGGTACGCGTCGCCGCTGAAGCGTCCAGTTGTGGCCTTGGCCTATCGCTGGGCGGCCCCGTTCATATCACCCGGATTGTAGCCGAAAACGCAACGGCGCGCGATCGAACGAAAGGTCCTGGTCAGCGGAATCCCGGGAGGTGTGTGCACGGGTCCGATCCCGTTTCGTCCCGGCGACGCGTGCCACCGGTCCGCGGCCGGGAAGCTCGGGTTCAGACGGCGTCGTCGTCAGTTTCTTCCCCCCAGGCCGGTCACGTCCGCGGAGATACCGAACTGTGCAGCGAGCCGCACAGGGCGCACGGCAGATGTCCGGGCTGCGTGGCTATACCGTTGCCGGGCGGTTCGACGGGGGAATGGAGCCGCATTGGATAGTTTGCGACGCGGGCAATCCGACCGTCTCGCCCATTGTGCCGCCGGGTGGGGGTGCCCGTGACGACGGTGTACTGCACGTCCATGCAAGACGTCCGGAACACCGACTGCTGCGTTCCCGCGGCACGGATGTCCAGATTCTGTTCGTAGTGGCCGCGATCTGCGTGCGGCACGCACGGGGATGTCCGGCGGCGTGTGGTGGGAGTTGGCAGAGCAGGCGAAAAGCCGCAACGGACGGCAAGGGAGTCACCGGGACATGTCGTTGCGAGCGAGGCGTCACGGGGTATTATGGGGGTCGGTCGTTCACCGGGACAGAAGGAGGCGTTGATGGGAGAGCGGGGCTTGCGAGATCTGGTGGTTGCGTACCGCAACGGTGACGGCAGTGTTTTTTTGGCGTTGCAGGAGGTGGTCGAAGAAGTTGCTCGGGCCGAGGCACTTGCGCCGAATGTCCACGAGAAGCTGTCGCACGTTGTAGACAACGTGATGTCCGAGTTGCAGCGCGTCGATCCTTCGGAGTTGTCCGACGAGTGCGCAGCGCGACGCCGGTTGAGCGAGGAGGTCGTCAGAGGCTTGTGCAAGCGCTCTCTGCTGGAAGCGGTGCTGAGAATGCGGCGCGGCGACGAAGAGGCCGGATGGGAGGCACTCAGGCAGATAGACAGAATCGTGCGGAATGTCGCGCAGCGGCTGACTTCCGGGGAGGGGAACTGGTCGGCCGAGGATCATTCCGAGGGAGCTCTGTACCACGTCCTGAAGAAGCTGAAATCGGACGCGTTCGATGAGTCTCTGTGCCCGAAGGAAGCGGCGTTGAGAAAGTGGATCCGGACGACCGCTGAGCGGTACATGCGAGGCCAGGCACGCAGATGGAAAGGCGCCGGCATCATGACTGGCGATAAGGAGATGCAGAAGGAGTTGTTGCCGGAGTTTGCGGATCCGTCGCCGGCACGCGAGAAGCCGAATCATCTGCAGGCGTTGGTTTTCCGAGGGATTGCCGGCGAGTTTGCGGTGATTCAACGCGCCGTGGCGGAACGGCTTTGTGGTATGGGCCGGACCGTCGACTGGGCCGCAATCTGCTGGTGGTTTTGTCGCGAGGAGTTGTACACGCTGCTCCGACGCAGGGAAAAAGGTGCGGTAGACTGGCATTCCCTGCTGGAGTGCGTGGAGACGTGGTGTTACTGGGACGACGACGTGCAGACGCTCCGCTTCCGCGAGGGATGGCCGTGCATCGGTGACCTCTGGAGTGCGTTGCGTTCCTCGCTGGAAGCCGAAGCCAATCTCACGGCGGACATGGTTATCGACGCGGCCCGTGCTTTGCGGCCGGACGTGCGCATCACCGGCGACCAGTTGTACCAGTGGCGCCGGCGTCTGAAAAAGGAGTTGGATCGATTGGACCAGGACGGCTTCCTCGACACGATCGAAGTGGCTCCGGATGCCGTTGCGCTGTGGAAGCGGTTGATGCTTCGCAGCGACAAGACGATCGCGCAGCCGGAACACCGCGAGGCGGAACAGACGGGGTGACAGCGATGTCGGACATCGGCGATGAAGTTCTGACGGCCGGGCAGACGTCCGGACCGAGCGAAGAGTGGCAGCCGAGGGCGATCGAGTTGCCACAGTGCGCTTACTCACCACTGAAGGTCTTCGCGTCGCGGGAAAAGGCGCTGGAGCACATAGCATCACATATTCTCGGGGAGGGAGAATCGGCGGCTTGGGCCGTTGTTCTGGGGGATGACGACCTCGTGGGGGGCGACTTGGGCGACCCTCGCTTCCGGCACCGCGTTCATAACGCGCTGTGTCGCGAATCCGACGCATTCGATCGGTGGTACGGCGTCTATTCACGGGTCATCGAGCTGAACCTGCGCGACGCGTGCGAACTGGATTGGAAAGCTGTTCGACACGAAAGCGACGGTTGGGTCGGGGTGGCGTTGGGCACGTGCGGTGTGGTGATCGTCGCCGAAAACGGAACGGTGCTGACCGCGTTTCTACCGCAGCAGACGGAGGAGACTCCGAAGCTGCTCCGCGGAAAACGGTCGATGCGCGGCGGGCGGGACAAGATCATACCGCACAGGCATGCCGAGCGGTGGGGGCGCGAGGAGCGCCTGTACTTTCGGGTGTTCAAGCCCGCCGTGCAGTTTCTGCGACGGGCGCAGACGGAATGGTTCGAAGCGGGAGGTGGCATGTTGCCGCGTTCCAATGATTACGCGATGCTCAAGGACCGCGTCCCGCGGACCAGCCGCATGACGCTACGAAAGTGGTTGGCTTGGCGGCGCCGTTGTCGCGGCGGGGGCGGAGCCTGATGACGTTGCGACCCGTTTTTGCCGGCCGAGGGATATGCCGAGCGCTTGCAGACGTGACGCCTCTGGCGCTGCCTAGGCAAAGCACGATCGCAGCGAGCGGCGGGGCGGGTGTTGTGATCAGTCGGTGAATTCTGTAACGTGTTGAGGTGACGTATGTTGCGCGCTTTCCGGGCCGCGGTTGCGGCTGGCCGGGGGATTCCTGACGACTCGCGCAACAAATATTCGTCAGTTTTTTCCGGTAGCGATTCCTATCAGTGGCGGCCGGACGCGGTTTCCGTTGCACGATGGCGGCAACGGAGTCGCTGTCGGCCGGAGAGAAACCAATGACGTTCCGTTTGCCGGAGTGGCAGGGCGATTGCTCCGGGACGGTATGCGACGAGCTTGAAGCCTGCGGCGCCGAGCGCCGGTCGAGTCCAAGGTTGGCACTATGAGCAGACGAGAGCAACGCATCAGCCGTCTAATCGGCGAGCTGCGGGACACATTGCGCCGCATCGAAGAGGGCTTCGACGCGGATGAGCTGCGGGAAGCGACATTGGAGGCGGTGGCTGCGAAGGTCGACCGTTTCTTCGAGGTCGTGCGGTCGTCGGATACGGACGAGCCGCAGGCCGCTTTCGACGTCATTGCCGCGTGGGCCGATCTGTGGCGTACGCGGCCGGCTTTGATCGCAGAGGTGGTCGGCAGCAGCGTCTCCGAAGGTCGCGATCTGCTCAAGGACGGCTGGGCCGACGTGTTGGGGATGGAGGCTTTCGTCGAGGCGGAAGAGCGTTTGCAAAGGCGGCTGCCGGAACTGGTTCGTCTGGCACTCCAGGTGCCCAAGCCGGTGCAGTGGGTCGATGAACTGGAGGAATTCGTCGACGTGACGGTCGAAGGAGAAGGTGCTACCGATCAGTGGGCGAAGGATCTGCTGACCGATCTCGATGCGGCGGAGCTGGTGGTTTCGGCTGCGCGGATCGCCGGGGTGGAGGTGCCCGAGCGCGTGGAACTCGGTATGCGGCTTGCGCGCGGAGCCCTGGAGCACGAGGCCGAAGTGTTCACCGGCGTCCGCCGTTGGTTCACTGCGCGGGCGCGTGCTGTGGAGCTGGAACGGCCGGCTCATCGCGAACTGGTGGCATCGGCGAGCTGGTATCTGCCGCTGCTGAGAGAAGTGCTTTCGTTTGAAGCTTGGCGCCGTGGCGAGGAGCCCGTCGATCCCGTTGCGCAGACAACCGCCGCGGAGTTGCTCCACGCCCGGCAGGGACAGGAGCCGCCGACCGCGAGTGTGGCGCGTGACGTACTGCCCGAACCGATCAGGGAGCATCGCGGGGCTTACTTGGCGGCCGCGCCCGAGGCGCCGCCGCGCGCGTGGCGAAAGCCCGCGCGTTGGCTCAGTGCGGACGGCCGGTACGTGGCGGTGGCCAGGCTTCCCGTCGAATCCAGCGAGGCAGAAGCGTTTCCGATGCGGATTCACCATGCTGCGAAAGTCGGCGACGAATTCTTCGAGGGAGCCCCGGCCGACGACCTTGCCGGAGGGCGTGTGAGGATCGCCGATGTCGAAGCGCCGATCATCGAGGGCGGGCATGTGCAGTTTTCAGCAGAGGAACTCCAGTGCGCCATCGAGCAAGCGTCTGACCGGGATCTGATCGTTTCGATCGGGGCCGAAGAGCAGCGTTTCAAGCGTGTGGAAGACTGAGGCGGCAGTGGAGATTCGGTGGTGGGCAAAGACCGGTTCCGCGTGGACAATCAACTCGTTCCCTTGCTCGCCGAAGATCTGCCTCGTGAACTCGAGACGCAGTCACCGGACTATCGGCCGTACGTGATCGCGTCGGTCATCCAATCCAGGCTCGGCCCACTGGCGCCGTACTGGCTGAGGCCACAAGTGCTGGAAGAAGCGCGGGGAGCCGTGCGGGATTCCGAACTCGCTCGTTTGCCGGACCTTGCCCGTCGGCCGCGGCCTGCCTACGGATTGGCACTGGTGACGTGTTGTGTCGGCAACTGCGCGAATGAAAGCGCGGGAACGGAGGGTGATGGCGGGGAGGCGGCGCTGCTGCGGCCCGCTTTGGTATTGCCTTTTCGCTGGCAGCGCGACGGCGATCCGACGGGCGTGCCGGAGGATTTCCTGCAGCTTGCGGACCGCGTCAAACGGGAGCTGGAAAACTCGGGCGAACGGGGACTCGCGGTGGGCGACTTCCAGCTGACGTGGGCCTACGACGAGTTGCGGCAGGTCGACGCCGGCGGGCTACAGTGCGAAACGGATTCCGGCTTCTTCGCTCTGGCCGCTTCGTTGTACATGGCCGCCCGAGAGCAGGATGGGCAGGTGGATCCGCGCGTGTGGATCACCGGGGGCTGGGATTCGGACAAACGCACCGTGCAAAGCGTCGGCGGCATTGCCCGGAAAATTCGGACAATGCTCGATTTCGGGGCGAAGCACATCTTCGTACCGGCGCCGAATCTGGATGAAGCCGAAAGGGAGGTGGAAAAGCTCGCTGTACGCAACAGGTGTCGTGTGGAGGACCTGTCACCGGCGCGTGGAGACGTACGCAACGCATTTCGCAACGTGTTGAAGGTCTTTCGTGCCGAACCTGCGGCCGACGCCCCTTTCAGCGACCGGGCGGACTATTACAAGCACCTTTTCGTGTTCAATCGCACCGAGGATCGGAAGTACTACCGCAATCACCTGCTGGACGACATCATCGAGAAGTGCCGCGAGCGGCTGAGCGATGAACTTCGCCGCATCTCCGAGAAGGGCCCCATTGTCGTCACGACGCTGAGCAATCAATGCGAACTCGTTCGTCTTGCGCACGGGGTGTTTCGCCCTTCACGAATGATCGTGCTCCGGACGGCGGGCGGAAGTCCACAAAGCGATTTCTGGGAAAAGCACAAGGACATACTCGAACAATGGCAGAGGGAATACGGGCTGGACTGCGAGGCGAGACGGTTTCCCGCGGCTTCTCCGGAGGAAGCAACGCAGTCGGCCAATGCGCTTTATCGGGAACTCCAGGACGTTCCGGAAGAACGGCCGATCGTGGTCGATCTCACGCCCGGGCTGAAACACTGTTCGCTGGCGTTGGCCATGCAGGCTCCGCCTCGGGCCGTGCTCGTGTATCTGCAGCATGCGTATGACCCGCGGGTGGGCTGTCCCGATCCGGGGACCGAAGCCTACACGATCATCAACCACCGGCGTCGCGCCTCCTGAATGTGCCCACCGTGCATCGAACGCAGCGGGCTCGGGCCAGCCGCAATGCCGCAAGCCCGCGTTGCCGGGGAGGGTGTTCCGCGAGCTTCCGCCAGCCGGGGGTTCGCAATGAACGCTGGAATTATCGGCCGCACGTGCGCGCGGAGTTTTCAACGAGCGGCCGCGGCGTGACGATGGCGGTTTTGCAGACGCTGGACGGGTGCGGCAGCGTTCACCACGACGGGGAAGCGGCCGTCAACGCCGACCTGCGATGCGGCGGGCGTGGGCAAGCACATGCTGCCAGAGGGTGATCAATCCTGGTTTCATGGCCCGTATGAAGCCGTCGGCGCCGATTTCCGCGAGTCGGCGACGGTCGAGACCTGTGACCGTACCGGTAAACGGGCCGCTCGTCGTGTGGAGAGACCGGAGCGAAGGTTGGGCGGCTGAATCCTCGGACATGAGAACGGCCGCGACGCGATCATCGAGCCCGAGTTCGCGCAGATCACCGAGCCAGCCTGCGGGAGTTTTCGCCGATGAGCCGCCGAGGACGATGAAGGCGTCCACTTCCTGAAACATGCCGACACGCGTGGCGGAAACCCGTTCCGGTGGAACTCGGCTGTGGTCCCCGCCGGGCAGGTCGGCGATCAGCACATCGAACAGCTCGCGTGCGGTCCGCAACTGGCCCGCGATGCGCGTTTCCATCGGTTCCGTCCACGGGCGTTTGGACTGTTCACGGAGTTTTGCGGCGGATTCCGCATCCGTCGCGAGCAGCGAGATGTACCACGGCGGGGTGGGGGACTGGGCGTCACAGTCCAGACGCCAGGCGCGGAGTCCCGTGTCGGCCGCGTGGGCTTCGAGGATCTGGGACAGCACGGACTTGCCTACGCCGGGATCGCCGACGACGCCGATGACGACCGGGAGTTCGGGCCTGTAGAGGACGCGGCGTGCCCAGTCCGGCAAAGGCATGGGGCCTCCGAGTTCGGCGTCGCGGTGGTCCCAGACGACGACCAGGCCGTCGCGTGCCGACCAACAGCCGAGTCGCTCCACACCGGCTTCGATAGCGGTTGCCGCGAGCCGGGCATAGACGTCGACGCTTGCCCGCCCGATCAACAACAGTTTTCGCAGCGAATGGCGTTGCAAGCGGTCGATCGCGGCCTGAACGAACCGGTGCTTGGCGTCCTGCGAAAGTGGTGGAGCGCTGCGCATCGAGAACTCGAGAACGCCGTAGCGGCGAGCGGCGTCGGCGAGAACCAGTCGGGATTCGCATGCATGGAGGTCGTCCGAGCCGCCGACGGGCCGTGGAGTGTCACATCGAACGGCCAGCCCTGCGGCGTGCGAAACGGCTGCGGCATGCGCGTACATCCAGACGGCACCGGGGCCGGTCAGCGTGATTCGTTCGACGTCGCCGCCGGGCGGACGGAACGGATCGCGTGCCAGGATCTCCGGCGGCCAGAAACGGTCCACGGCCGGTGTGAATCGCACCGTTGCGTCGTTGTCCGCGCAGGAGACTGTGTACCAGGCCGTGTTCATCATTCAGAGCTGCAGGACTGCCGAGGACGATGTCGAGTCCTGCCCATCGGGATCAGGCCCGATGATCGGACGCACGGTGAAGAAAGCCGGCTCGGCCGTCACAGGCTTTCCAGGTAACGGAGCAGCGCGCCGATTTCGCTTTCGGTCAAGCGGCGCGGGAGCTGGTGTTCGAACTCCTCGAACACGGCACGCAGCGTGCGGGCACGTTTGTCGTGGAACCAGCCGCGGCGGTACCCCACGCCCCGCAACGACGGCGGATTGAACCGGGTGTTGCCACGCTCGTCACGCAATCCGACGTCGTAGACGCCCATCGAGGTGTGCGTTTCGCCGCGGTGGCACTCGACACAGCCGAGGCTTTCGAACAATCGGCGCCCTTCGCTGATGGTCCGTCGGTCGTGCTCGTCGCGGGCTGGGCGGAACGGCGGGAGAGGTTTCAACGTGGCCAGGAATGCCGCCACATCGGACGCTCCCTGCGGAGTGAGCCCGCCGCCCTGCATCGTTCGAGCGGCGGAAGCGCGGACCTGTTCGACGAGTGTCGGTTTGCTGCCATTCCACGACCACGGCGGCGTTTGCGAAACTCCGCGGAGTGACAGGATCCGCTTCGGCGCACCCTCTCCACCGTCGCCGAACGTGTCCGCGAGGTGTCCGTTGCTGTGCCCGTCGGTATGGCAACTGTGACAACTGAACCAGTTGCCGCGCGACAGCCGCGCATCGAAGAACGTCATCTCCCCTCGATCCGCCGCCGTCAGTGGCGGCGTGGCTCCCAGAGGGATCGGTATGACCAGCACCTCCGTATCGGGTTCGCCGTACGGGCTGACACTGTACGTCGAATCGGCAACGTATGGTCCGGCGTTGTCACCGTAGTACGCCGAGCGCGACGGCCGTGCGGCATAGTCGGCGCTTCGATCCGACGTCGCAGCAGTGTTCGGAGAGGTTCCTGCGTCGGAATCGCGAGCAGTCGTGTCCGCAGTTGCGGGCGAGGTTCCACCTTCTGGGCGGTCGTTCGGGCGTTGTGGCGGCGGATTCAGGTCGATGAGACTTATCGACTCGGAAAGCTCATTGGCGACGGCGAATCGCGACTCGTTCAGCGCGACGAGATCGACCGGCCGGCGACCGACCGGAACGCGTTGCAGCTTGTAGCCGCCGTGGTCGAGCAGAGCGAATTCGCCAATTCCGGCGACGACCACGGCAAGGCGCCCGGTCGAATCGACGATCAGTGCATCAGGGTCGCCGGCACCCCGCGCGCCATCGCCGAGTGGGATGAAGCGGCTGTCGGTGGTCGGTTCGCCCTGCGGATCCAGGATGTCCTTCAGTCGCAACGAGCGGATACCGTTGGTGATCATGACGCCCCAGATGATGTCGCTCGGTCGCGGCGGGGCGATTTCGTTGAGAATCTGAGCACTGACGAACAGCCGCTGCTGCCGGGAATCGGTGGCCAGACCGCGGATGTTGTGCGCGGGGAACCGATGGACGGCCCGTACCGACCAGTCGCGTGTGTCGATGACGGCGATGTGGTCGGCAAACGCATCCGCTACCAGCAGCGCGTCGTGTTTGGGCAGCCCGAGTTGTTCGCGAGGTTCGAACGGTAGAGCGATGCGTTGAACAACGGCGGGCGTGGGGCGTGCGTCTTCGTCGACGTCGACGATGCAGACGCAACGGTCCCACAGGCACGAGACGCTCAGTAGTCGGCCGCCGCGGATCCGTTCCACGGTGACTGCACCTCGGCCGACCGCCAATTGCCACAATTCGATGGCGCGGTTGCGATCGAGGATTCGGATCGCCCGCAGCCAACCCTGCTCGTCGGCCACTGCCAAGGTGTTCTCGGTGATCCGCAGCAGGTCCGCCGGCGTGCCGCCGACATGGAATTCCGCAAGCACGGCACGGCTTGTCGGATCGACGAGCGAGAGCGTGCCGCTGCGGCTGTTGGCGGTGACAATGTGGCCGTTATGCAATGCGGCCAGAGCGACGGGGCGTCGTCGCCGCGGTTCATCCGGAGAAACAACTGGCAGAGGGCGAGCCCCGGCGGGCAGCGGCTGTTCGGCGGCCCAAACGGGCCGGCGGAGTGAAACCGCTGCGACGGCCAGCAGAGTGGCAAAGACCGTCAGTTGTGCAGCTCCCGAGCGCACTCCCATGACCGAGCGGGGAGCCAACGGGACACG